>NZ_MWOM01000103.1:0-8009 GCF_012931925.1 Acidovorax sp. SRB_24 | reverse complement strand
GTCGCCACCACCACGTAATCGAATTCCTCGGTCGACAGCGCGTCGGCCTTCATGTCGCGCACGGTCACCGAGAATTTGCCGGTTTCTTCGCTGTACGACACCCATTGCACCGCCATGTTGAAGCGGATGCAGCGGCGCAGGTCGCTTTTCTCGATCCGGCCCATGATGTAGTCGCGCAGCACGGCGCGCGGCGGGTACGAGGCAATGGGCTTGCCGAAATGCTGCTCAAAGCTGTAGTCGGCAAACTCCAGGCACTCCTTGGGGCCGTTGGACCACAGGTAGCGGTACATGCTGCCGTGCACCGGCTCGCCGTGCGCATCCAGTCCGGTGCGCCAGGTGTAGTTCCACATGCCGCCCAGGTCGCTTTGTTTTTCATAGCAAACGATGTCGGGCAGCTCTTCCCCGGCCTTGCCGGCCGCCTCAAAAGCGCGCAGTTGCGCCAGGCCGCTGGGGCCGGCGCCGAGGATGGCGATGCGTTGTTTCATGGGTGGGGTTCTCCTGTGGTTGAAGCGGCCGCCAAGACGGCCGCAGTCCCTGTCGCGAGGCGGCAGCCGAACGAAGGACATGGGTGGCCGCGATCGCCGCAGGGGCGAGTCCACAGCCGCGAGGGCCAGGCCCGAAGGGCAGTCGGCGCCAGCTTCCTGGCGCCACGGCAGGGCGGGATCGGTGGAGGCGCAGCGTTCAGGGAACATTGGCAACCGATACACGCCGCCTGGCATGGAAAGGTGGCGCACGGTGTGCGCACGGCGACGGCGCTGCAGCGCCGCAAAGGCCACGCAAAAGCAGGTGGCCTGAAAGTGTCAAAAACGCAACAACCTTAACATAAACACGACAAAAATCGGTGTACGGGGCCTTTCATCCGGCATTTGGTGCTGGACGGCGTCCATGGCGGCCGATGGGCAGCGGGGGTGGGCAAGGCGGCAGCGCCGCCTGTCCAGTGGCGCGGAAAAGGTGCCGCGCACGGCGCTGCGCGCCGGGTGGGCGCGTCACGCGCTGGCGTTGCCGCCCACGCTCCGTCCCGCCTCGGTGCCGCTGCGCGCCGCGCCTTCCAGCGTCGCGGGGTAAGGTCCGGCAATGTAGTCGCCACAGGCCCACAGGCCCGGTGCGATCTGCGCGGCGGGGCGCTGCAGGCCCGGGGTGCAGGCAAACGTGGCGCGCTTTTCGACCACGGTCTGCACGGCGCGCAGATCGGCCAGGCCCAGTTCGGCCCGTGCCTGCCGTAGCACCTGCTGCTCCAGTTGCGCACGCTCGCCCTGGCTGGTGCTGACGACGAAGGCCAGCAGGCCGGCCGGGCCGCCGAGCTGGCCACGGTCGAAGACGAATTGCGCCGGGTGGTCGGCGTGGCTGCGCAGGGCCAGCATGGGCGCGGCCAGCAGCAGGCCATCGGGGCGCACCGGGCCCTGCGCATAGACCGTGGTGATGGTCTCAAAGCGCAGCGCCTGCGCGCAGGCGGCCCAGTCGCACATCGGCACCGCCATCGAAAACGGCGCCGTCTGCGCGCAGTGTGAGACGAGGCGCGCGGCCTCGGTGCTCGGTGCCGCCAGCACCACTGCGTCGAACAGGGTGCCGTCCACGCTCCAGCCGCCCTGCGGCGCGGCCAGCACCGCCTGCACGCGCAGGCCGGTGCGCACGATGGCGCCCTGGGCGCGCAGCCAGCGCGCCGCGGCTTCGGGAAACACTTCGCCCAGGTCCACGCGCGGCAGCAGCAGGTAGGAGCCGCCGCGCCCGCCAAACAGGCTGTCTTGCAGCACGCGCAAGAAGACCTGGCCGCTGGCCTGGTCCGCCGGCGTGTTCAGCGCGGCCACGCACAGCGGGTCGATGAATTCGGCCACCAGCCGGGGCGGCAAGGCCGTGCACAGCGCGGCCACCGACAGCTGCGGCGCGCAGGCAAAGCGCGCGCGCTGCCAGGCGTGGGCCGTGCGCAGCAGCGCCAGCCGGTCGCGCCAGTGCCAGCCGCGCGCACGCGCGATGCCGACCACGGCGTCCCAGGGCGGCGGCAGCTCGGGCCACTGCAGGCCGCTGCCGTCGGCAAAGCGCAGCGCCAGCGGCAGGCGCAGCAGCGCGGCGTCGGGGTCCACGCCGACCTGGCGCATCAGGCGCAGCGACTCGGCGTAGGCGCCGATCAGGATGTGCTGGCCGTTGTCGAGCCGCAGCGGGGCGCCGTCCACGTCCGAGGCCAGAACGGCCCGGGCGCGCCCGCCGACGCTGCGGGCGGCTTCAAAAACCGTGGCGTGGTGGCCGGCCTCGACGGCGGCGATGGCCGCCGCCATGCCGGCCCAGCCGGCGCCGATGATGGCAATGTGCATGGCTCACATCCGCCCGAGCGCCTGCATCTTCCAGGCCAGCCAGAACTTGCGCAGCGGCGTCAGGCTCACGCGCTGGTGCAGCACCTGGAAGTTGTCGCGCTCGATCTCGGTGAGCAGCGTGCGGTAGATGCTGGCCATCATCAGGCCGGGTTTTTGCGCGCGCCGGTCGGCGGCCGGCAGGAGCGCCAGCGCCTCGCCGTAGAGGCGGTGCGCGCGTTCGGCCTGGAAGCGCATCAGCGCGGTGAAGCGCTCGGAGTATTCGCGCTTGAGGATCTCGTGCGCCTTCACATCGAACTGCTGCAGCTCGTTGACGGGCAAATAGATGCGCCCGCGCAGGGCGTCCTCGCCCACGTCGCGCAGGATGTTGGTGAGCTGCAGCGCCTGGCCCAGGCGGTGCGCGTACGCGGTGGTGCCCGGATCGGTCTGGCCGAAGATCTGCGCCGCCACCTCGCCCACCACGCCGGCCACCAGGTGGCAGTAGCGCTGCAGGCCCGCGTAGTCGAGGTAGCGCGTCTGGTCCAGGTCCATGACGCAGCCCTCGATCACGGCCTGCAGGTGGCGTTGCTCGATCTGGTAGGTGCTGGCGTGCGGCATCAGCGCCTGCATCACGGGGTGCGTGGGCTGGCCCTTGAAGGACTGCGCCACCTCGCCCTGCCACCAGGCGAGCTTGGTGCGCGCGACGCCTGAGTCGCTGACTTCATCGACAACATCATCGATCTCGCGGCAAAACGCATAAAAAGCCGTGATCGCCGCGCGCCGGGGGCGGGGCAGGAACAGGAAGGCGTAATAGAAGCTGCTGCCCGAGGCGGCGGCTTTTTGCTGGACGTACTGTTCCGGATTCATGTGCGGGATTGTCCCATGGCGTGGACGGCCACTTGGGGCTCGCCCTACACTGGCGCCCCTTGAAGGACCTCCATCGTGCAGACAAATTTCCTGGTGCTAGGCATCGAATCCTCGTGTGACGAAACCGGCGTGGCGCTCGTGCAGGCGCATGCCGGGGCGCGCGTGCCCACGTTGCTGGCGCATGCGCTGCACAGCCAGATTGAGATGCACCAGGCCTACGGCGGTGTGGTGCCCGAACTGGCCAGCCGCGACCACATCCGCCGTGTGCTGCCGCTGACCGAAGCGGTGCTGGCCGAGTCGGGCCGGGCGCTTTCCGAGGTGGACGTGGTGGCCTACACGCGCGGGCCCGGCCTGGCCGGCGCGCTGCTGGTCGGCGCGGGCGTGGCGTGCGCCCTGGGCGCGGCGCTGGACAGGCCCGTGCTGGGCGTGCACCACCTCGAGGGCCATCTGCTGTCGCCGTTCTTGAGCGCCGACCCGCCCGAGTTCCCTTTTGTGGCGCTGCTGGTCTCGGGCGGCCACACGCAGCTGATGCGCGTGGACGGCGTGGGCCGCTATGCCATCCTGGGCGAGACCATCGACGACGCCGCGGGCGAGGCGTTCGACAAGTCGGCCAAGCTCATGGGCCTGGGCTACCCGGGCGGCCCGGCGCTGTCGCGGCTGGCCGAGCAGGGCGATCCGGCGGCGTTCAAGCTGCCGCGCCCGCTGCTGCACAGCGGCAACCTCGACTTCTCGTTTGCCGGCCTGAAGACGGCCGTGATGACGCAGGCCAAGAAGCTGGGCGACGACCTGGAGGCGCGCAAGGCCGACCTGGCCGCCAGCACGCAGGCCGCCATCGTCGAGGTGCTGGTCAAGAAGTCGCTGGCAGCGTTGAAGGAGACCGGCCTGCGGCGCATCGTCGTGGCCGGCGGCGTGGGGGCCAACCGCCTGCTGCGCACGCAGCTCGACGCCGCCTGCGCCCGGCTCGGCGTGCGCGTGCACTACCCCGAGCTGCACCTGTGCACCGACAACGGCGCCATGATCGCCCTGGCCGCCGCCATGCGCCTGCAGTCGGGGCAGCAGCAGGCCAACCGCGACTATGCGTTTGACGTCAAGCCGCGCTGGCCGCTCGATGCGATTGCGCCGGGGAGCGCCGCCGCGGTCTGAGGTCGAGGCCGGGCCTCAATCCGGCGCGCGACGCCCCACGGTCAACAGCAGCGTGTTCGGCCCCTCCCAGCCGTTGGCGCCCTGGAACACGTCGAGCTGCGTCTGCATGTCATGCCAGGCCGCTGCACGGGCGTCCGCGTCCAGCGGGGCCAGCAGTTGCCGGATGGGTGCGGCCGACGTGCGGATGAAGTCGAGAAAGGCCGCGCTGGACGGCAAGCGAAACACCGCTGGCACCGCAGTAGTGCGCACGCCGGTGAAGCCTGCCTGCGCAAACAGCGCGTCGATCAGGCCTGGCTTGCCCAGGCTGAACAGCGTGCCCGGCTGGTACGGGTCGCGTGGCGGCTTCCCGGAATGGCGCAGCGCTGTGGCGGCGACGAGGGCCATGCAGGGGTTGTCCTGCGGCGGGGCGAACACCAGGGTGCAGGCGTGGCCTCCCGGTTTGAGCGCCGCGTGCATTTCGCGCAGCGCCGCGAGCGGGTCGGGGCAGAACATAAGCCCGAGGCGGCAGATCGCGGCGTCGAAGTCTGCGCCGGCGAGGTCCAGGTGCTCGGCGTCGGCGACCTTGGTTTGCACCTGGCCCAGGCCGGCGTTCACGGCCTGGCGCTCGGCCAGGGCCAGGATGGCGGGCGAAATGTCCGTCGCCAGCACCTGGCCACCGGGCTCCACGCGGCGGGCGATGGCCAGCGTCTGGTCGCCGGCGCCGGCGGCCACGTCGAGCACGCGTGCGCCAGGCTGCACCTGGGCCGCGGCGAGCATGACGTCGGTGACATCGGCGAGCCAGCGGTGGATGTGCGGGGTCTGGGCGTCCCACCCCTGCGCGGCGCTTTCCCAGGCGTCACGGGTGGCTGCCTTGAATTGTCCGGGCGTGGAGGCCGGGGGGTGTTCCATGGTCCGCTCCTGGAGCCCGCAGGAAAGGAAGACGGTGTCCACGCGGGCTTTGGACGCGTGCCGATCATGCGCGCGCCCTGGCGAAACCGCAACCCCCGCGGCCGCTGTGCCCGCGCGCAGAAATTCCAATGAAAAACGCTCGAAGCCCAATAGGGCCGGGCGCATGAAGCTACGGAAACAGGAGCTTTGCCGAACGCAGTGCCGTCACTGGATGGTCAAGTGCGTGGCACGGTTCACCGGCGCCAACTTGGCCAGCGTGAGCGTCAGCACGCCATGCTCGAGCTTGGCGCCGCTCGCGGCGGCGTCGATGGCTTCGGGCAATTCCCAGGCGCGCTGCACCTGGCGCGGCGCACCGTCCACGCTGCGCACGCGCACCACGGCGCCGTCGATCGTGATGTCCAGTTGCTCGCGCGCCAGGCCGGGCACATCGAGCTGCAAGGTGATGGCTTTCTCGTCTTGCGCAGCGCTGCAGCCAGGCGCGGCGGCGGGGCGGGCCAGTGCGGCGCGCAGGAAACGCTGCAGCGCCAGGTCGGACATCGGGAGGCGGGTGGCATAGGCGGCGCGGCGCACCACGGGGGCGAAGATCATCAGGGTTACTCCTATACACTGCGCGGCTCCCGGTGTGGTTGCCGCATGCTAGGCAAGTGCGTGCACCGCCATTGATTTCAAGGAAAAACTCCCATGAATAAATTCAAGCCCGCCGCCTTGAAAACCGGCGCAGCGGCTCTATTGGCGCTTGCCGCCCTCTCGGCCAGCTTTGCGCAGGCGCCCACGCCGGGCGCTTCGGCCGTGGTCGCCCCGTCCGCCGCGCCCATCAAGGTGGCGCTGATCGAAAGCCTCTCGGGCCCCTTCGCCAACACCGGCGAGGCGGTGTTCCGCAACATCTTCTGGGCCGTGGACCGCGTCAATGCGCGTGGCGGCGTGGCCCTGCCGGCAGCGGCCGGCGGCGCGCGGCCACTGGTGCTGCAGCGCTACGACAGCAAGGGCCAGAACGAAGAGGCCCTCTCGGCCCTGCGCGCGGCCATCGACGACGGCGCCCGCATCGTGATGCAGGGCAACTCCTCGGCCACGGCCGCGGCGCTGCTCGACGCGATCAACAAGCACAACGAGCGCGACCCGGGCAAGCGCGTGCTGTTCCTCAACTATTCGGCGGTCGACCCGATCCTCACCAACGAAAAGTGCAGCTTCTGGCATTTCCGCTTCGACGCCCATGCCGACATGCGCATGGCCGCGCTGATGGAAGTGGTGCGCGAGGACAAGGCGCTCAAGAGCGTGTACCTGATCGGCCAGGACTACAGCTTTGGCCAGGCCGTGCTGCGCGAGGCCCGGCGCCAACTGGGCGCGCAGCGCCCCGACGTGGCCGTGGTGGGCGACGAGCTGCACCCCGTGGGCCGCGTGAAGGACTTTGCGCCCTACGCCGTCAAGATCAAGGCCAGCGGCGCGCAGGCCGTGGTCACGGGCAACTGGGCCAACGACCTGACGCTGCTGGTCAAGGCCGCGCGCGAGGTCGGCTTCGACGGGAGCTTCTACACCTTCTACGGCAACGCGCTGGGCGCACCGGCGGCCATCGGCGACGCCGGCGTGGGCAAGGTCGTCGCCGTGGCCGACTGGCTGCCCAATGTGCAAAGCCTGCAAAGCGAAGCCTTCTACCAGTCGTTCCGCGAGCGCTTTCCCAAGCCGCAGGACGACTACGTGCACATGCGCATGCAGCTCATGGTCGAGACGCTGGCCCAGTCGATCGGGCGCGCCGGCAGCACCGACACGGTGGCCGTGGCGCGCCAGATGGAAAAGGCCAGCGTGCAGCTGGCCGGGCGCAGCGGCGCGATGCGCGCGGCCGACCACCAGTTCCAGCAGCCGCTCGTGGTGGGCGTGATGGAAAAGCAAGGGGCGCCGGGCGCCAAATTCGACGTCGAAGGCTCGGGCTACGGCTTTCGCGTGGTGCGCGACATCCCGGCCACCAAGGCGCAGCAGCCGCACAGCTGCCAGATGCAGCGGTTTTGAGCGCGAGCGGCGCGGCGCGCGGGGCCTGCCGCCGCGCCCCGGCGCTCAGCGCCGGATCCGGTAGCCGGTCTTGAACACCCACCACACCGCGGCCAGGCAGGCCGCCATGAACGCCAGCGTCATGCCCACGCTCACGCCGATGTGCACGTCGGCCGCGCCATAGAAGGCCCAGCGCAGGCCGCTGATGAGGTAGACCACCGGGTTGAACAGCGAGACCGCCTGCCACACGGGCGGCAGCATGTTGATGCTGTAGAACGCGCCGCCGAGGAACGTCAGCGGCGTGATGACCAGCAGCGGAATGATCTGCAGCTTCTGAAAGCTGTCGGCCCACAGGCCGATCAGGAAGCCGAACAGGCAGAAGGTGACGGCCGTGAGCAACAGAAAGCCCACCATCCACACCGGGTGCGCGATCTCGTACGGCACGAACACCCGCGCCGTCGCCAGGATCAGCACACCGACCATCAGCGACTTGGTGGCGGCCGCGCCGACGTAGCCCAGCAGCACCTCGACCCAGTTGACCGGCGCGCTCAGCAGCTCGTAGATGGTGCCCGACCACTTGGGCATGTAGATGCCGAAGGACGAGTTGGAAATGCTCTCGGAGAGCAGCGACAGCATCAAGAGGCCCGGGATGATGTAGGCGCCGTAGTCCACGCCGCCAATGTCGCCCATGCGCGAGCCGATCGCCGAACCGAAGACGATGAAGTACAGCGAGGTCGAGAGCACCGGCGCAATCAGGCTTTGCGCCCAGGTGCGGAAGGCGCGGTGCATCTCGAAGCGGTAGATGGCGCGCACGCCGTGCAGGTTGAAACCCATCATTGGGGTGCTTTC
>NZ_MWOM01000131.1:0-2857 GCF_012931925.1 Acidovorax sp. SRB_24 | reverse complement strand
AGTCTGCCCCCTTTAGCCACTCGGGCACTCCTCCGAAGAATTTCGAATTCTAGCACAGCTTTTCCGTGCCCCGTCACTTCCATCAAAAATCGCGATCAGCGGAAGCGCGCGGCCAAGCCCGCGGCGCGGAAAATCATTGGTGCGGCTGGCGGGGATCGCCCACCTCACTGCGCCGACCTTTTCAAATCAAGCACTTAGCAGCGAAACCCGCAACCTTGTACCCTGCAATGTACCCGAGAACGGAGACCGTTCTGGAGACTGGGCTGCTGAAATTTCCACCATAAATTTGTAAGGGGCCACCCCGAAGTATCCAGCGGCGAACTTCCCCCCGGTGCACCCCAGGCCCACCTGCGCTTCGCCCATCACGTAAGCACCATCCTTGCGGATCGCGGGCTACATCTTGGCCACCCAATCCCGGAACGCCTTGGCCTCCAAGTTGTCGCTTCGCGGCCAGCTTGTAGAGGCCGAACTCGGAGATGACCTACGCGTGGTGCATTTCTGAGCCGGGAAGCTTTACCCACAGCTCAGAACTGGGGGTAAGCTCCTTCTGGTCGGCGGTATGGGTGTGGTGCTGGAAGCCGCCGTTGCGACCATCGTGGTTTGAACAAAGGGCGGATTCAACCGGTCGTCGCAACACCGGGTTGTCGAACGGATTTTAGATAGTCGCTCAAGGTCTCAGCCGGTGTCTTCCAGCCCAGCGTTTTGCGCGGCCTGTTGTTCAAGGTCCTGGCCACGGCTTGAATCTCTTGCTCGCTCCAGCGAGACAGGTCAGTGCCTTTGGGGAAGTATTGGCGCAGCAGCCCGTTCGTGTTCTCGTTGGTGCCACGCTGCCATGGGCTGTGAGGATCGGCAAAGAAGACGCGCACCCCGGACTCGATCGTGAACCGCGCGTGGTCGGACAGCTCCTTGCCACGATCCCAAGTCAATGATTGCCACAGCTGCGCGGGCAGCGTGGTCACGGTTTTTTTGAGCGCGTTGGCCATGGTGACGGCCCCGTAGCCTGCGAGCGCAGGACCGTTCTTCGTGCGGGGAATCAATCCATAGCCCACCTCGCGGGGCAAATGCACGAGCATGGTGAAGCGGCTCGATCGTTCCACCAGCGTCCCGATGGCAGACCTGTCCAGGCCGATGATCAGATCCCCCTCCCAATGCCCCGGCACGGCACGATCTTCTGCCTCTGCAGGTCGACTGGAGATCATCACCTCCTCACTGACATGCGCCCATGCTTTGGCTTGGGCCCTGGCCCGTGGCACGCGCAAAGCACGCCCCATCCGCAGATAGCTCACCAGCTCGCGCTTGAGAGCACCTCGCCCCTGGATGTAAAGGGCCTGGTAGATGGTTTCGTGGGAAATGCGCATGGAATGATCATCCGGGAAGTCGATCTGCAGACGGTTGGCAATCTGCTCTGGCGACCAGCCATTGACCCATTTGCGGTCACCACGATGAGGCTTGTTGCGGCCGATGAACGGAGCTTGCCGAGGTCCGGCGACCTCGCGCCCTTGAGCATCGTGGATCTTGCCCTCCAAGCGATCTTGGACATATTGGCGCAGACGTGGGCTCGTCACCAGCTTGGCCGGCTTTGGCCTCCTAGCCACCAACTCGGACTTCCACTGCGCCACCGACGCCCGATACTCGAGCTTGCCGCCGCGAGTCGCAGCGTTGCGGGTCAGCTCCCGTGAGACCGTCGAGGGACTTCGCCCGATAAGGCGAGCGATCTCTTCTCGCTCGGCGAAGGACAGATACCTTCCCGATATGGGGGTCGACATGAACAATGGCATGCCACCACGATGATGGAACCAACGCGTGCCCACCGGCTGCGAGACGCCAACGGCTTCGGCCGCCTTCTCACTCGTGATCCCGGTGGCAATCTGCTTCCAGAACTGCCGCTCCACCTCTCGCCAAAGCGAAGGAGCACCGGGTGAGCGCATTGCCCCGCGTCCCGTTAACGTCTGCATCCACCCTGCAGGTCTTCCCATAACACCTCCATGATTGAAGGTGTTGCGACGACCGGTTGAATCCGCCAACCAAGGAATCGGTGGAACTGGCCACGCTCGAATGGGTGTCCTGGTTCAACCACCATCGCCTGCTCGAACCCATCGGCTACATCCCGCCGGCCGAGGCTGAGGCAAACTACTACAGGCAACTCGCCAGTCAGGCCACCGCGGTGGTGGCCTGACTTAAACCAACTGGCCTCCACGAAAGTGAACTGACCCCCAGAAGTTGGACAAACTTCAAGGGGTTTCATGAAGAAGTACCCAACAGGGTTCAAGCTCAAGGTGGTCAAGAGCTTTTTGGCTGGAGACGGCGGAGCGAAGCTGCTGGCGCATCAGAGGGCTGCACACGCCGCCACGAAGGCCGCAACCGCAGCCGCTCATACTGCCCATCAGCAGGCAAGCCAAGCGTGGACTTCGCATCAGACCCAGGTGCAGTCCATCTTGTCGGAACTGGCGGCTGCGAAGTTCATCACTTCGGTGACGCAGGAGGAGCTCCGGCAATGGATGGAGATCTCGACAACGCGAGAGGTTTCGGCGCTGGCCCTACGGGACCGAGTCGCCGAACTTGAGGTGGCCGTCGACACAGCAGCAACGTCCGCAGCGCTCCAGAGCATTCGTCAACGTATTCTGGACCACGAGCAACGAGTTCAAGAGGCAACGGCCCGCGCTCAAAGCGTCCAACCGTGGGTTGGGTACTTCACCGAAGTCACGAAGCTCCTCGGCGCGCAGCAGTCCTTCGCTACCGACCATTTCATCGAAGAGTACGGGCCTCGGACCGCCGTCATCCAGCAGCGACTCCGTCGGGCGTGTCCGAATTTTTGTGTAAACGGGTCGGACTTCAGTGGATGGAGATGCGGTCTCCG
>NZ_MWOM01000141.1:0-1816 GCF_012931925.1 Acidovorax sp. SRB_24 | reverse complement strand
TACCGCATCGGCGGCACGGCGGCCACCACCACGGGCGGCGCCGGCGACCTGACGCTGGGCAGCGCGGCCGGTGCCGTCGTTGCACAGGGTAAGGTTGGCGCATCGGCCATAACTGGTGGGGACCTGACGGTTAACGGCGCTTATGGCAGCCAAAAAATTACCTATGGCGCGGCATCGTCGGCCAAAGATATGGCAGCCCTCGTTAACTCACAAACGGAAAAGACGGGCGTGAGTGCCACCGCGCGCACTGAGATCGGCCTGTCTGGGCTGACTGTTGGCGACTCTTACACCTTGAAGCTTGCTTCTGATAATGCCACAGGCCAGGCTGTCACCATTTCGTTCACCGTCGGCAGTCAGCTCAACAACGACGGCTTAAGCGATGCGGCGAAGGCCTTCAACGATGCCGCGGCCAAAACCGGCGTAACGGCACGCGTCAACGACGCAGGCGACGGCCTGGTGCTGACCAATGCGGCAGGCAATGACATCAAGGTGGTCAACGACTCTGTGGCGGCTAACACAATAGATCTCACCAACGCGGATGGCACCGCCCTTGCAGGCGCAGGTGCCGCTATTGCAGGGAAGGTCGGCGCAGGCGCTTTCGGTACGGATGATCTGGTGGCGACTGGTCAGATTACGCTGGATTCGTCTAAATCCTTCAGCGCAGTGGATACCAAGGGGGGGGCGTCGGGTGGTTTCCTCTTGGCTGCAACCTCTTCTGCCAGCCAGATGCAAACGGTGCAGAACATGGACGTGAGCACGGTCGATGGCGCCAACCGCACGCTGGCCATCGTCGATGCCGCGCTGTCCGCCATCAGCGGCCAGCGCGCCAGCTACGGCGCCTTGCAGGCACGTTTCGAAAGCACGGTGAACAACCTTCAAAGCACGTCCGAGAACATGTCGGCCGCGCGCAGCCGCATCCAGGACGCCGACTTCGCTTCGGAAACCGCCAACCTGTCGCGCGCCCAGATCCTGCAGCAGGCCGGCACCGCGATGGTGGCCCAGGCCAATCAGCTGCCACAGGGCGTGCTGGCGCTTCTGCGCGGCTAAACCACGACGGGTGGGCTGGGTTCCGTCGGAATCTGGTGGCCACTGACCCGGGGCGGCGGCGAGTTTTTTCGCCGCCGCCCTGTTGCGTTTCAAAGCGCGCGTGACCTTGGATTGGCGGCATTCTTGGGTGCTTATCGGCGGGATGCAGAAGCCCTGGACTTCGATAATCCCTGGCGATACAACCCAATGCGCTTTTCAGGAGGTGGAACATGGCTAGCTTTTCGTCGATAGGCATTGGTCTGGGGGGCGGCGTGGATGTCAATGGGCTCATCAAGGCCTCTGTGGATGCCGTGAAGATCCCGATCACCAAGGCGAACGGCCTGAACGATCAGGCCACGTTCGTCAATGCCAAGATTTCCACTTTCGGGCAACTCAAGTCCATGGTGTCCAGCTTGTCGGATGCCGTTGGCAAGCTCAACAGCGTGACCGGCTGGAATGCGGTCACCACTACGTCATCGAATAAGGACGCTGTCACGGCCAGCGCGACTGGCGGTACGGTGGCCACTTCTTTCAGCGTGCAGGTGCAGGGCCTGGCAAAGGCTCAGTCCACGGCATCTGCCGCCATGTTGCCGGTGGGTGGTTATGTCGGCGCGGGCATCTTGAAGCTGGAACTGGGCAAGTGGGCGGACTCTCCTGAGGGCTTCACGGCCGGCACGGCGACTGCGGTGAAAATTTCCATCAGCGCCACCGATAAATTGTCCGATGTGGCGGGCAAGATCAACGGCGCCAATGCCGGCGTGACCGCCACGATTCTCTCGGACGCCTCCGG
>NZ_MWOM01000139.1:0-1997 GCF_012931925.1 Acidovorax sp. SRB_24 | reverse complement strand
CACCTCCGAGCTGGACCGCATCGCCAAGACCACCGACTTCAACGGCCGCAAGCTGCTCGACGGCTCGTTCACCAGCGCGGCCTTCCAGGTCGGCGCCAATGCCAACCAAACCATCACGGCCACCTCGTCGAACTTCAGCACCAGCGCCTACGGCAACTACCGCGTTGGTGGCACGGCAGCCACCACCACGGGCGGCGCCGGCGACCTGACGTTGGGTAGCACGGCCAATGCGATAGCTGCTCAGGGGGGCGCAGTTGGTAAATCGGCTATTACTGCTGATGGTTCGATAAAGGTTAATGGCGCATTCGGCAGTGCCGATGTTGATTACAAGATTGGTAATTCGGCAAAAGATGTGGCTGCGCTGGTCAATGCGCAAACAGAAAAGACGGGCGTAAGCGCCACTGCGCGTACCGAGATCGGACTGTCCGGACTGAAGGCCGCCAATTCCTACACACTCCAGGTTGCTTCGGAAAATGACCCTAAGCAAGCTGTGACCATTTCCTTCACGGTGGGGGGAGCGGCAGGGGATGCGTTGAACGCTGATCGTCTGAGCGATGCCGCCAAGGCTTTCAATGACGCATCCGCTAAAACTGGCGTTACTGCGCGTGTCAACGACAAGGGCGACGGTCTGGTGCTGACCAATGCGGCGGGTAATGACATCAAGATGATGAACATCTCGACGACAGGTGCTGATTTGACGGTCACTCAAGGCGATGCCGCTGCCACGGCTTTGGTGGGTAACGATACGCTCGCAGAAGCGGCTGCAGCCTCCGCTGCATTTGGTACTGACGATCTCGTGGTAACCGGACAGATCACACTGGATTCATCCAAATCTTTCAGTGCGCTCGACTCCAACGGTCTTACTACAGGCGGCGGTTTCTTCAATGTGGCCACAGCCGTAGGCAGCCAAATGCAGACCGTGCAGAACATGGACGTGAGCACGGTCGATGGTGCCAACCGCACGCTGGCCATCGTCGACGCCGCGCTGTCGGCCATTAGCGGCCAGCGCGCCAGCTACGGTGCTCTGCAATCGCGCTTCGAAACCACGGTGAACAACCTGCAAGGCACATCGGAAAACATGTCGGCCGCACGCAGCCGCATCTTGGACGCTGACTTTGCCGCCGAAACCGCCAACCTGTCGCGCTCGCAGATCCTGCAGCAGGCTGGCACGGCCATGGTGGCCCAGGCAAATCAGCTGCCACAGGGCGTGCTGGCGCTGCTGCGCTAAACCACAACGGTTGGGCTGGGTTCCGTCGGAATCTGGTGGCCACTGACCAAGGGCGGCGGCGAGTTTTTTCGCCGCCGCCCTGTTGCGTTTCAAAGAGCGCGTGACCTTGGATTGGCTGCATTCTTGGGTGCTTATCGGCGGGATGCAGAAGTCCTGGACTTCGATAATCCCTGGCGATACAACCCAATGCGCTTTTCAGGAGGTGGAACATGGCTAGCTTTTCGTCGATAGGCATTGGTCTGGGGGGCGGCGTGGATGTCAATGGGCTCATCAAGGCCTCTGTGGATGCCGTGAAGATCCCGATCACCAAGGCGAACGGCCTGAACGATCAGGCCACGTTCGTCAATGCCAAGATTTCCACTTTCGGGCAACTCAAGTCCATGGTGTCCAGCTTGTCGGATGCCGTTGGCAAGCTCAACAGCGTGACCGGCTGGAATGCGGTCACCACTACGTCATCGAATAAGGACGCTGTCACGGCCAGCGCGACTGGCGGTACGGTGGCCACTTCTTTCAGCGTGCAGGTGCAGGGCCTGGCAAAGGCTCAGTCCACGGCATCTGCCGCCATGTTGCCGGTGGGTGGTTATGTCGGCGCGGGCATCTTGAAGCTGGAACTGGGCAAGTGGGCGGACTCTCCTGAGGGCTTCACGGCCGGCACGGCGACTGCGGTGAAAATTTCCATCAGCGCCACCGATAAATTGTCCGATGTGGCGGGCAAGATCAACGGCGCCAATGCCGGCGTGACCGCCACGATTCTCTCGGACGCCTCCGG
>NZ_MWOM01000121.1:0-4802 GCF_012931925.1 Acidovorax sp. SRB_24 | reverse complement strand
GGCCTGCCGAGAGTAGTGCGGATTGTCATTCTGGTTTTAGGCTGCCGTCAGCCTTCGCCACCCGAATAGCGCTTCTCGAGCTCGCTCACTTCCTTCATGCCCATGATCGCCGGGATACCCAGTGCGAAGGGCAGGATCATGTCGCTCAGACCTCGCACGCTTCCGTCGCGCTTGATTCGCGACAAAGCCTCTTGCATCGCGAAGAGCGCCGCTCGTACGAGCGTGCCTGGGAGGCTCACGCGCGCCACGCCGAGCGCCTGCAAGTCGGAGAAGGTCAAATCGAACTTCGTCTTGCCGCCTTCCACGATGTTGATGCCCACTGGTCCGTTGATCCCCTTCACCACCGCCTCGATTTCTTCCGTCGAACTGACGCCCTCGACCATCACCATGGTCGCACCGACCTCCAGGAACGCGTTGCCGCGCCGTACTACCTCGTCCATGCCGGCTACGGCGAGTGCGTCAGTGCGAGCGTTGATGACGAAGTCGCGGTCATTCCTTGCGTCGCAGGCGGCCCGTATCTTTGTCACCGCCTCGTCGAAGCCGATGATCTGCTTGCCTTCCAAGTGACCGCATCGCTTCGGAGACACCTGATCTTCGATGTTGATGCCCGCCGCACCTGCGCGCTCGAACGCTTGCACGGTGTAGTACGTATTGACCGCATTCCCGAAGCCAGTGTCGCCGTCCGCCATGACCGGAATCCCTACGTTCTCGACGATATTCCTGGTCGCGCAAAGCATGTCGTTCATGGAAAGCATGCTGTAGTCAGGTCGGCCAAGATACGCCGCCGAAATACCAGAGCCAGTGCACTGGATCGAATCGAAGCCCGCCCGCTCTATGAGCTTGGCACTGATGGGATCGTAGGCTCCAGGCATGACAAGGATCTCGGGGGAGCGAATTAGCTCCTTCAAACGCGAAGTGAGGCGCATGGCGGGTTTCTCCTGAGGACTAGATGGAACGGCCATTGTACTATTGCATGCAATCGTGCAGCCGGTGGGATTTGATCAGCCAAGGCTCGATCGGCAGAGCGGGTCGCGTGATCTCGCCCATCAATGCGGCTGCGACCTTCCAACCAGGAGAAAGCCAATGCATGTCTGTTTGAAAGCCGTTCTCGCACTCGCGATGATCACCAGCCTGCCAGTCGCGGTGGCGCAGGACAGGAGCGAATCCCATCGGCGGCTTGCGCCGCTTGAGTCGAAGGACTATCCGGTCCGCCCCATCGAGGTCTACGTTGCATACCCAGCCGGCGGAGGCATGGACGTTCATGCTCGGATCCTGGTCAAGTATCTAGTCAAGCACACCGGCAAGGACTTTGTCGTTATGAATAAGCCAGGCGCCGAGGGACTGATCGGGCACAGCTTCGTGGCCACGCAACTGCGCCCCGACGGTTACGGAATGGCAGTGCTTTCGAGCAACTTTTGGGCGCACAGCACCCGTCGTTCTGAAGGCAAGTGGGGATTGGAAAGCATCGAGCCCGTTGGATTCCTCAACTCGGACCCGTTGACCTGGATTGTCACCACGGAAGGGAAATTCAAGAACGCGAGCATCAGGGATGTGCTCCAGGCCGCCCGCAACACTCCCAACACCGTCCGCGCCGCGGCGTCCCCCTCGAATGCGAGTGGCTTCCTCATGGAACAGGTGCAGGCGGCGAGCGGCGCCAAGTTCAACGTAATTCCCTACCCGGGGGGTAAGCAGGCCCTGAACGACTTGATGGGCGGGCATATCGACGTTGCCTACGGCTTCGTTGCCGAGTATCGAAGCCTGCTCCAGGCCGGAAAGGTGCGTGTTCTAGCCGCAACAGGGGCAAAGCGCAGTACCGTCCTTCCCGAGGTGCCGACCTTCAATGAAGTACTGTCCGCGGACGAGATTCTCTGGGATGCTTTCCGCTTCGTCGCATTACCCAGGAATGTTCCGGAGGACCGGAAGCGCTGGCTGGAGGAGGCAGTCGATCTCGCTCTCGATGACCCGGAGATGAAAAAGGAAATCGAGAAGGCAGGGGCGATATTCGACAGGAGTCTGAGGACTTCGGCGCAGGTGGCCGCGGAAATCCGACGCCGCTCGGCGATGGAGAGCAGGTTCTACTCGCGACCCGAAGGCAAGTAGCGCCTTTCCCGCGCGTACTGCCAGGAAAACTTGCACCGCGCGCGGGTGCTGGCCGGTCCTTGGGGCCGGGCAGGCTGCTTAGGGACATGGGCGCAGGCGCTCGTCCGAGCTGCTGGATGTAGTAAGAATAGAAGGCGCCGAGCAGCTGGCTTGCGCACATGGAGGTTCGTTGAGAAGGCCTCAACTGTTTGCTAACGAACTCTCGTTTGACCTTCGCGCGCCTGACTCCCTAAGCTGGTGGCATGCATCAGCGTCCACCAGCTCAACCCGGAATGATAGAGTCCGAGGTTGAAACTCCCGCATTGCTCCTCAATCTCGACGCACTCGAATTCAATCTCGATACGGTGGCGCACAGGGTGGCAGGATCCAACGCAAAACTTCGTCCGCACGCGAAGACGCACAAGTGCCACGTCATTGCGAAACCGCTGACAGCCAACCAGCTGATCTAGGGACAGTCTGCAAAACCTACTCCCCCGTCTGGCAGGCGTCAGCCTGCAATAGCATCCTTGCAGCCCATGAAGCAAACCAGCCTTGACCTGAACCTGAGCGCCAGAAGAACCCGCAAGCAGGAGTTCCTCGCCCAGATGGAGCAGGTGGTTCCTTGGGCTGCATTGGTCGATCTCATTGCCCCGTATTACCCCGAAGGCAAGAATGGCCGACCACCTTTTGCGCTGGAGACCATGCTGCGTGTGCATTTCATGCAGCAGTGGTTCACATTGTCGGATCCGGCGATGGAAGAGGCCTTCTTTGACGTGCCCCTGTACCGGGAGTTTGCCCAGCTCGATGCCCATGGGCGTCTGCCCGATGAGAGCACCATCCTGCGCTTTCGGCATGGGCTGGAGAAACACAGACTGGCCGATCAGATTCTGGCCACGGTCAACGACCTGCTCAGCTCGCAAGGCTTGCTGCTGAGGGCGGGAACAGCAGTGGACGCCACGCTGATTGCGGCGCCCAGCTCCACGAAGAACAAGGACAAAAAGCGCGACCCCGAGATGCATTCGAACCAAAAGGGCAACCAGCGGTACTTTGGCATGTAAGCCCACATTGGCGTTGACGCTGATTCGGGCTTGGTGCACACCGTGCGCGGCACCTCGGGCAACGTGGCCGACGTCACCGAGGGCAACAGCCTGCTGCATGGCGAAGAAGCCAACGTCTTTGGTGA
This sequence comes from Acidovorax sp. SRB_24, assembly GCF_012931925.1. Lineage (NCBI taxonomy): Bacteria > Pseudomonadati > Pseudomonadota > Betaproteobacteria > Burkholderiales > Comamonadaceae > Acidovorax > Acidovorax sp. SRB_24. The sequence continues at coordinate 1,540 of NZ_MWOM01000121.1, read as the reverse complement.
TGCGGGCTACCAGGGTGCCGACAAACGCCCGGATGCCAAAAAGGTAGTGGCCTGGCATATAGCGATGCGCCCAGGCATGCGCAAAGAGCTGGATAAGGACAACAAGCCCATTGACGCTCTGATTGACCGGCTTGAAAAGATCAAGACCGGTATCCGGGCCAAGGTCGAGCACCCGTTCAGGGTCATCAAGCGCCAGTTTGGCTACGTGAAAGTGCGCTACCGGGGACTCAAGAAAAACACGCTGCAGCTCAAGACGTTGTTTGCGCTGTCAAACCTGTGGATGGTGCGCCATACCTTGATGGCGGCGCAGGGATGAGTGCGCCTGAAAACGTGGCAGAGGCCGCAAAAGCGGCTCAAATGAACCGCCGGGGAGACAAAGCAATGCGCAGACCACGAACAACGACGTGAAACTGTGTGATCTGAAAGACGTGAGCGCTATAGCACTCACTGATTCGGGTTGTTCAGAGCATCCCTAGAAGAACCTGGCCGACATACAGACCGAGATCACGCTGGGCCCGCAGGGCTGCCTGCGCCGGGGCCGCATGAAGGACGAGGGCATCGCCTCGGTGGAGATCCCCTCCATCATGAAGCGCAACTCCTGCGGCAACGCCCTGGACATCGCCCGCGTGGCGCGCGACATGATGGGCGGCAACGGCATCAGCGACGAATTCGGGGTGGCCCGCCACCTGGTGAACCTGGTGATGGTGAACACCTACAAGGGCACCCACGGCATCCATGCGCTGATCCTCGGGCGCGCCCAGACCGGAATCGCCGCATTCTGAGTGATCCTCCGTCAGGAGGCCGCCGGATTCCAGTCTGCGCGCGCGGGGTCTCGCCTGCCAGAGTTTGACTCATCTCCGTGTAAACAAGTCCCGCCCGCCGGCCCCAAGCCAGACGAAAACTTGGACCGCTCACTCGGCCTGGATACCGGCCGCCGCGGCGATCTTCTTCCAGCGGCTGATCTCCGTCGCGATGAACAGTTCGAATTCGACTGCCTTCATCGGCGCGGACTCTGCGCCCGCCTTCAGGAAGAATGCCTTCATCTCAGCCGAATCGAGGATCCTATTAATCTCTGTGTTCAGGCGGTCGACCACGGCAGTAGGCGTGCCTGCCGGAGCCAGCACACCCCACCAGAGCTCACTGGCGCTGCCCTTGTAGCCAGCTTGTTCGGTCGAAGGCAGAGCGGGCACAACCGGGGAGCGCTTCGAGGTCGTGACGGCCAGCGCTCGGACCCTGCCGTTTTCCACATGGGGCAACACGGAGGCAGCGCTAGACACAACGACTTGGACTTGTCCGCCGATCATGTCTGTGATGGCCAGGCTGATCCCTTTATAAGGCACCTGTGTCATCTTGATGTCAGCGGCGCCCATCAGCAGTTCCGCGGCGAAGTGATTGATGCCTCCTACCCCCGAGGTGCCGTAATTCAGCTTCCCTGGCTGCACCTTGGCAGCGCTCACCAAATCTTCAATGGTTTTGTAGGGTGAGTCGGCTGCAACCGTCACAAGCATCGGACCCGTCGCGAGACGCGCTACCGGCTTAA
>NZ_MWOM01000098.1:0-11191 GCF_012931925.1 Acidovorax sp. SRB_24 | reverse complement strand
ATCGGCCCGGTGCTGCTGGGCGCAGCGCAGCCGGTGCACATCCTGACGCCGAGCGCCACGGTGCGCCGCATCGTCAACATGACAGCACTCACGGTGGCCGATGCGAACTCAGATCGGCAGGCATAAGGGGAATTGCAATTTCAGTTGATATCAGCTCCTTGGACTTTGAGACCTTTGCTATGGGTCGTTTCGGGCGAGAAATCAAGTCATCTTGAAATTGCACTTCTGACCAGATGCGTGCGCCTACCCTGGCGCCCTGAAGCTGCACATCGGTGTGAAACCTGCTATCCGTGCTGGACGAAATGCCGGCGCCTTGATGGCCTCAGAGCGCATCCTGAGCTGCCCTCAACTCGATGGGAGACCGTCATGGAAACCGCATGCAATGCCGTTCATCGCAAGCCGTGGAATAAAGGCAAGGTCGTCGGCCAGAAAGCTCCATTCAAGCTCAAGGACATCTGGGCGCTTCGCGTCCGTCTTCAAATGAAGAACCGTGTGCGCGAACTCGCACTCTTCAACCTGGGCATCGACAGTAAGTTGCGCGGATGCGATCTCGTCGCCCTCAAGGTCCGAGACGTCTGCCATGGCGATTAGGTGGCGGCGCGCGCCATCGTGATGCAGCTCAAGACTCAGCGCCCGGTGCAGTTCGAGATCACGGCAGCCACCCGAGACGCCCTGCAGGCTTGGATTAGGCAGGGCGGGCTGAAGCCAGAGAATTTCCTGTTCCCGAGCCGGCTTCACGATTCACCCCATCTCGGAACCCGGCAATACGGCCGGATCCTAGGAAAATGCGTCGATGAGCTGGGTTTGAACCGCTCCGACTATGGGACGCACTCAATGCGAAGGACGAAGGTGAACCGCCCCGGCTTTTGAGGAGGCTCAAATCTCTGAGAGGATTGAGCCATGAAGAAGTCGAACAAGTTCTCGCCCGAAGTCCGTGAGCGGGCGGTGAGGATGGTGCAGGAGCACAAGGGGGAGTACCCATCTCTTTGGGCAGCAGTCGAATCGATTGCCCCGAAGATCGGCTGCGTGCCGCAAACGCTGCTGGAATGGATCAAGCGGGTGGAGGTCAACGCCGGGGTCCGTGAGGGCGTCACGACGTCCGAGGCGCAACGGGTCAAGGATCTTGAGCGCGAGAACAAGGAGCTGCGCCGGGCCAACGAGATCCTGAAGCTGGCCAGCGCGTTTTTCGCCCAGGCGGAGCAGGGCCGCCGACTGAAGTCCTGAACGACTTCATCGACAAGCATCGCGCCGCCCACGGAGTCGAGCCGATCTGCAAGGCACTGCAGATCGCCCCGTCGGGATATTGGCGCCATTCAGCGCTGCTGCGCGAACCGCACAAGCGCTGTGCGCGAGCCCGTCGCGACGAGGCCCTGGCACCGCAGATCGAACGCGTCTGGAACGCCAACATGCAGGTCTACGGCGCAGACAAGGTCTGGAAGCAGCTGGCACGGGAGGGGACCGCCGTGGCCCGCTGCACGGTGGAGCGGCTGATGCCTCGGCTCGGACTTCGCGGCGTGATGCGCGGCAAGGTCGTTCGCACCACGATCAGCGACAGCAAGGCGCCTTGCCCGCTGGACCGGGTCAATCGGCAGTTCCGGGCCGAGCGGCCGAACCAACTCTGGGTCAGCGACTTCACCTACGTGTCGACCTGGCAGGGCTGGCTGTAGGTGGCGTTCGTCATTGACGTGTTCGCCCGTCGCATCGTGGGCTGGCGGGTGAGTAGTTCAATGCGAACGGACTTCGTGCTCGACGCCCTGGAGCAGGCGCTGTACGCCAGGCAGCCGAGCGCGATGCGGGGCTGGTTTGCCACTCCGATTGCGGCTCGCAATACGTCAGCATCCGCTACACCGAGCGACTGGCCGAGGCAGGCATCGAGCCGTCTGTGGGCAGCAAGGGCGACTCCTACGACAACGCTCTCGCCGAGACGATCAACGGGCTGTACAAGGCCGAATTGATCCATCGCCGCGCGCCTTGGAAAACCAAGGAATCGGTGGAACTGGCCACGCTCGAATGGGTGTCCTGGTTCAACCACCATCGCCTGCTCGAACCCATCGGCTACATCCCGCCGGCCGAGGCTGAGGCAAACTACTACAGGCAACTCGCCAGTCAGGCCACCGCGGTGGTGGCCTGACTTAAACCAACTGGCCTCCACGAAAGCCGGGGCGGTTCAGACCGGTAGTGACTGCAGCAGTCACTGATGCGCCAAGACTGTATGACGGTAGCCAGCCTGAAACCGACACTCCCCTCCCTGCCTCACCGGAAGACTCCTGGTCGGAACCAGCCCCAGATCTGGATTTGCTCGAAAATTTCCAGCCAGAAGGGTCCCACGATGAACTCACCGCAGCTTACGACCTCGTCCATCCCTTACTCGAGGGTGAATCCAACCTTTACTGTTACCTGCCAGTGGGCGACCTTGCCCTCGTGGATATGGCCGCGCGTTTCCACCACCTCGAACCACTGCATATTGCGGACGGTCTCGCTGGCTTTGGCAATGGCCGTGTTGACGGCATCTTCTATGCCGGAAGGTGAGGAGCCCGTGAGCTCCAGGATCTTGTATACGTGCTTGGACATGGCACCTCCTGACAGTCGGCAAATTGTGCAGCCCGACCTTGGAACGAGGACGAGCGGCAAACACAGTATGGCCGCATTCGACTCACCGCAGTTAGTGGGAAGCTATGCCAGAAATGGCTGCTGCATCATCAAAAGCGGCCGTCGCCACCTGGTCCACCTGCGGTAGCGCGGCTCGGTCGTATCTGCACGCAGGTACTTTGTGATGGTGTTGAGATGGGTGTGTGCGGCAGGGCATCACGCGGATGGACAGTTGGTCGCGCAAGGCCCAGCATCTGCCGACACTCAGTGTTGCCACGTCTATCACTCCTTGTTTCCTGCTGCTTAAAAAAGCAGCAGGCCAGAGTTGATGCGTGGTCAGATTTATGTCCGCATTCCCAAAATTATCAACGTCTGGTGGCTCAACACAGAACTCAGTACCGGGTCTATTCCGAAACAGAACCCTCTCGGGTAACCGCGCTGATCGCCCGCTGGCGACCGTTCAATATGTGTGCCTTAAATGCAGCAGCGGTCGCGACCTCATCATGAGCGCTGGCACTTTCAACGATAGCTCGGTGCTCATTGTTGGATACCTCCATCCCGGACGACTGGACCAAGCTCCTCTGCCGATACAAGTGCAGTTCTTTGTCAGTGGCAAGGAACATGTCTGCAAGACGCGGGTTACGCGTAAATTCAACGAGTCGGCGGTGAAACTCGAGGTTTTGCCGGTAATACGACGTGGTGTCGCCTACGCTAGCGCTGACCTCCATCTGGGCAATTCGTTTTTGCAACTCTTCTGTGTCTGCAGCAGTTGCGTTTCTCGCTAGTAGCTGACCTGACAACTCGGCGAGCGCTCCGCGAATTTCATAAATATCAAGTGCTTGCTTGAGATCCACTTGCCGCACAAAGATGCCGCGGTTATTGATGATTTCTACCATGCCGGCCTGCTCAAGCTTGCGGCATGCCTCGCGAACAGGGCTACGGCTAACCCCAATCTCCTTGGCCAATGCAAACTCGTTGAGGCGCTGACCTGGGGCAAGATCCCCTTCAAGGATCATGCGCTCGATCTTTTCCTGGATGGCCGTAGCCAAGGACGTCGAGCGTACCAAATCCAGAGCCGAATTCTCATCGGATGGAGACTGAATCGGGAGCGTAAAGGTTGGCTTTGTACCAGTAGTCATCTTCGGGGGAGTTTGCCTGCTTTAGCTGTCTCTGCAACCACCTTTAAACGGACGTTGCACTGAAACCGTAGAGCCGGGCTGCATTCTCTGCCAGTACCGCGCGGGCAAGGGACTCGGAATCTAACACCTGCAACAGCGATTCTAGTGTGGCGTGTTCATCCGGCCTGTCGGAAAGATTGAGGTGGGGCCAGTTCAGGCCCCAAATTACCCTTGAGCTGCCTGCATCGAGGAAGGCGCGAAGCCGCGGGGCAAGCTCTCCGAAGTCGGCAGCACCGTGTCGGGTCCCATAGTATGGGGCGGCGAACTTGATCCAACCGCCTTCGCGCACGAAACGAACCAGTGACTGGAATTCGAGACTGTCCAGCCCAATGTCGGGTCCCAATCGGCCGATATGATCCACCACGACCGGACAGGGCAGAGCAAGCAGCGCATCGACGCAGCCAGGCCAGGCGAAACTTTCTGCTTGGACAAGCAGGTGCCAACCATGAGGCGCGATCTTTGCAGCCGTGCTTTGTAGTGCCGCTACATCTACTGGAACACCCGCAGCGTACAGCGTACGTATGCCGCGTACACCAGCGCTGTGAAGTCGCTCCAGGTCGTTGTCATTCCAGCTGGCCTCTTCCCAGACCACGGCGCGTGCTCGTTCCAGCCCGATGCTTTGCACGACGTCCAGGGTGCATCGCTGATCATGACGCAGGGCTTTGGCGTGTACTACTACATGGCGCCCCACCCCGAGCGTGCCAATCACCCTGAGGTACTCTGCAAGAGAGGGATGACCAGGGCTGTTTACGCCATCCGGATAGATGTGCGAGTGCGTGTCGCATGGCGGATGTGGCCAAGCGGAAAGGTCAAAACGAAAGTTTGTTGTGCTCATCGACTTTATTGCCTAGGTGTGCGCTATTGCTGACCAAACCATGTGCCGCGCGTTTTCCTCCCTGGAGCGGATAGTCCGGTGTCTCGGGTATGCCGCCGTCCGGTGCCTCGGCCATATCAACCGGTTCGAAGCCAATGTGAGATGCGTCGCTGTTGTCCCACCAAACGTCGCCATTTTTTGACACGCCATAGATGACGCTGCAGCCCACAGCCGAGGCCGTAAGCGATGCCAACAGCAGCCGTTCGAAGTCTGGCTCGCTGAGCCACGTCACATATTCCCGACGTTCCATCGGCTTGGGCCGGGCTGAACCGATGCGCAAACAGACCGTTTCGACCGCAAACTTGTCCCAGTAGTAACGTGCCAGGTTTTCACCAAAGCATTTACTCAAACCATACAAACTGTCGGGCCTCAGCGGATCCTCTACCCCGATCCGTTGGGTCACTGGATACATCCCAACAGCATGGTGGGAGCTTGCATAAATCACCCGTTTCGTCCCGAGCCGCCTTGCGGCATCAAAGACGTTGTAAGTGCCGCCGATATTCACGTTTAGCGTCTGCTGCCAATCGTCAACGTTCAGACTCGCTCCCAGGTGAATGACCGCATCCACTTCCTTCATGGCGCGCTCGATACCGACAGCGTCAGTCAGATCGCACGGCCAAAATTCTTCTCCCTCATCCGGTGTATCAATGGGAGCAATATCAGTGAGCCGCAGGTGTGGCACGCGTCCCTTGAGACACTTTCGAACCAGCTTACCGATTGCTCCAGCCGCACCGGTCACCAAAATTCTGTTGTACCCGAGCGTCGCACGGGGTGTGTGGTATGCGCGCTCCATCATTCGGCTCGGATGTTGCCCGCTTTTATCACCTCTCCCCAGCGCTTGACTTCCGAGCGCAGGTAGACGCTAAAGTCCTGCGGCGTATCCAGCACGAAGTCGTTGCCCGAGGCCTGCACACGCTCGCGCGTGGCTGCATCCTTGAACACTTCTGCCACGTCGTTGTAGATTTTCTGGGTTAGGTCGGGCGACATTTTTGCGGGGCCATAAAGCGCATTCCACGTTGTGGTGACGATATTGCCCTCACCCGATTCCACTATGGTTCCTACGTCGGGAGCAAGGCGCGAACGCGCCGCACCGGTCGTAACCAATGCCTTGAGTTTTCCACTGCGAACATGTGGCATCCCTGACGGAATGTTGGCGAACAGCACGTCGACCTGGTTGCCCATGACATCGGTAAGCGCAGGGGTTTCCCCGCGGTAGGGAACGTGGACGGCCTTGAGGTTCAGACGCGCGTTCAACAACTCAGACGTCATGTGAGGCGATGACCCTATGCCACCCGACGCGTAGCTGACTTTCCCTGGATTGGCGCGCACGTAAGCCACGAATTCCGCAAAGTTGTTCGCCGGGAACGACGGATGAGCCACCAACACCAGCGGCGAAGCCGCGACGTTGGTAATTGGCGTCAAATCCTTCAGAGGGTCGTATGGTGGCTTGGCGTACATGTGCGGCGCAACCGCTATCGATGTCTGCGGTGACAACAAAAGCGTGAGTCCATCAGGGGCCGCCTTAGCTACTGCGTCCGCAGCCAGCATGCCGCTTGCACCGGTACGGTTGTCTACCACAACAGATTGTCCCCAGCGTCGGGTCAGTCCTTCGGCAAGTACACGCGCGACGAAATCGGTTCCCCCTCCGGCAGCAAAACCCACGATCAGACGGACCGGTTTGCTCGGCGCTGCCTGAGCACTTACCTTTGTTGCACCCATCGCCAACAGCGAAAAAGTCAGAGCACGGCGAACCTTATTCATGTATGTCTCCAGGTTTTATGTATTGCTGATTGTCGACAATGCGCATAAACTGTCAAGCTGTTTCCACAAGGAGTTTTTATGAAGCCCACCGTCGCACTGTTCATTGGCGATCCGTCTGGCATCGGCCCAGAAATCGTCGCCAAAGTGCTGGCAGATCCAGAGGTGCACAACGCCTGCAAGCTGCTGATTATCGGAAGCCGTTCTGTCCTAGAAGAAGGCATGCGCGTCGCAGGCGTCCATACCGAAGTTAAGGATGCTGACCCCGTCCCCGTCGCATCGGACCGGCCCCAACTGCTCCAGTGGGAGCATGCCAATGACAGCGGCTTCGAGTTGAGCGTCGCCAACGCGAAGAGCGGCAGGTTCATGCTCGACGGCTTGGCTAAAGCACTTCACCTGTGTCAGGACGGGATCGCGGATTCGATCTGCATCGCACCGCTCAACAAGGCCGCGATGCGCGCCGGAGGTTCCACGCACCCGGACGAAATGCACTATTTTTGTGAAGTGCTCAACTACAAGGGTCCGTGCGTAGAGTTCAACGTCAACGACAAGCTGTGGACATCGCGTGTCACCTCCCACGTTCCCCACAAGATGGTCAGCAGCTTGCTGACGCCTGAACGTATCGCCCACAACATTGGTCTCCTGAACCAAGGGCTTCAGGCAGCCGGGTTCGTTAACCCGCGCATCGCAGTTTGCGGACTCAATCCACACAACGGCGACGGCGGGGCATTCGGTCGCGATGAAATCGAGGTCATCGAGCCCGGTGTCCAGCTCGCAGCTTCCCATGGCTTCAAGGCCGATGGTCCGTTCCCGGCCGACACGACTTTCGTGCGCGCGGTGAAGAAGGAAAACGGCGGTGGTTACGACGGCGTGCTGACCATGTACCACGACCAGGGCCAAATCGCCATGAAGCTGCTGAGCTTCGGCCATGGCATCACCGTGCACTACGGCCTGCCCATGCCGATCACGACCCCTGCGCATGGCACCGCCTACGACATAGTTGGCCAGGGTATCGCTGGAGACGGTGCCATGAAGAATGCGCTGCTGACTTCTGCGCGCATGGGTGCATCGACCCGTGACAAGCGTCTTCAAGCAGCGTGAATTCGCTCGCTGTTGTTGAAAGACTCGATTCGCACAGCGGGCGCTTGAACGCGCCTACGGTGGGCAAAGGCTGACAAAAGACAGGGCTCGGCCGCGGGATCAACTGCATACAGCGAACGCGCGGCCGAACCTACTGTCAGTTGATGGGCGATCCGTCGAGCACCGAAGGAAGCATCACGCCTCGGGTCGACACGGTGGCTGGTCCAAAAAATTGGGCACGCGCCCTCCCCCGCAGCGGTCGAGAAAGCACTGAACTTGAGAAGTACGACAGGACGTTAAATGCCATTGCTCGGATGTATTGCTGACGATTTCACGGGCGCAACCGACCTCGCGAACAACTTGGTCCGTGGTGGGATGCGCGTGATGCTGACCATGGGTGTTCCCCCGATGCGGCTAACCGTCGACGTGGATGCAGTCGTGGTCAGTCTCAAGTCTCGTACCGTACCGGTAACAGACGCTGTACGAGATACCCTTAACGCGGCCGATTGGCTGCGGTCTCAGGGCGCGCGACAGGTTTATTTTAAGTATTGCTCAACTTTCGATAGCACGCCGGACGGAAACATTGGCCAAGTGACTGAGGCGCTGATGGATGCGCTCGGAACCGACTTCACCATAGCCACTCCCGCTTTCCCAGACAATCAGCGCACCGTTTTCAAAGGCCACCTTTTCGTAGGCGATGTGTTGTTGCACGAAAGCAGCATGCGCGACCATCCTTTGACGCCGATGACGGACCCTAATTTAGTACGGGTGTTGCAGGCGCAGTGCAGCAGGAAGGTCGGCCTCATCGATTACCGTGTCGTTGCCGAGGGCGAGGGCGCAATACGAGCGCGAATCGCACAACTTCGCGCTGAAGGCGTTGGCATTGCCATCGTCGATGCAATTTCAAATGCCGACCTTGCGCGCATGGCTCCTGCATTTCACGATATCCCATTGGTTACAGCAGGTTCAGGCCTGGCAAGTGGGCTAACAGCGAATTTCGGTATCTCACCCTCCGAAAAAGCGTCCAGATTACCCTCAGCAGGTGGCTTCCAGGCGGTAGTTTCTGGAAGCTGTTCGCTTGCCACCCAGCGGCAGACCCTCGCGTTCGCCAAGACTGGACGGCCGGCCGTCGGTGTCGATCCGCTGCGGATAGCCGCGGGTGAAGATGTCGTCGGTGATGTGCTTGCCTGGGCAGAGCCGCTGCTGAAGGACGGACCCGTCCTGGTGTACTCGACCGCCGAAGCCGGCGCGGTAAAGGCTGTTCAGGCGAAGCTAGGTGTGGAACAGGGGGGCACGCTTATCGAGCATGCGATGGCGGCCATCGCGCGCGGCTTGGTCGAACGCGGTGTCCGGCAACTCGTCGTGGCCGGAGGCGAGACCTCGGGCGCGTGCGTCCAAGAGCTAGGAATCATGCAGATGCAGATCGGCACGCAGATCGATCCCGGCGTGCCATGGTGCCATGCATACTGTGAAGGCGCTCCGGACGGCATGCACATTGCATTGAAATCCGGCAACTTCGGCGGTGAAGAATTCTTCACCAAGGCCTTCGCGCTAGTGGACGCTTGACGCGATTTTTCGGCATGACTTCCCTCACCGAATCCCGCGCCCGGGAAGAAATCTGCCGGGTTGGCCGCAGCCTTTTCGAGCGTGGATATGTCCACGCGACCGCCGGAAATATCAGCGTCAAGCTCGACGATGGTTTCCTGATTACCCCTACGGATGCTTGCTTGGGTTTTCTCGATCCAGCCGAACTGGCGTTTGTCGACCTGCAGGGCCGGCAGACAAGCGGAGAACGAGCCAGCAAGACATTGGCATTGCATTCGCGCATTTATAAGGCCGCAGCGCCTTTCGATCCCATGACCCGATGTGTGTTGCACACCCACAGCACGCATTGCGTGGCGTTGAGTCTGCAGGAGGCGGTTGCATCGCATGAAGAACTGCTGCCGGCGATCACACCTTACTTCGTCATGAAGGTCGGACACGTTCCGCTCATCCCTTATCACCGGCCTGGCGCGGTTGCGGCTGCCGATGCAGTGGCCGAAGCGATAGAACAGTACGGTACCTCCGGCCGGCCGATTCGGGCGGTGATGCTTCAGCGTCTCGGTCCCAACGTTTGGCAGGACTCACCAGCGTCAGCCATGGCGGTACTGGAAGAGCTGGAGGAGACCGCGAAGCTCTGGCTGGGCGCCACCTCACCCAAGCCTTGCGCACTGACCGAGCCTCAGATCGAAGAATTGAGGCGGACTTTCCACGCCCGATGGTAGGTGGCTCGCGCAGTGGCCGCCTCCTTTCATTCCTTGCGAAATTCAAGCCATGCCTCAATTTGCCGCCAACCTGTCCATGCTTTATCCGGAGTTGAACTTCCTGGACCGCTTCGAAGCGGCGGCAAAAGACGGTTTTCGGGGGGTTGAATATCTGTTTCCCTATGCCCATCCGGCAGCGGAGATTGCCGCTCGATTGCAGGACTTAGGGATTGAGCAGGTCCTGTTCAACGCAAAGCCCGGCGACTGGGAAGCTGGCGAACGGGGCCTGGCATGCCAGCCCGGCCGGGAGGCCGAGTTCCGTGATGGCATCGAAACGGCTCTACGTTACGCCGAATCCCTGGCCTGCAAACGCATCCACGTGATGGCCGGCCTACTGCCTACCGGAAAAGATCGATCAACGGTTGAGTCCACATACGTGGCGAACCTCCGCTGGGCGGCAGGCGAGGCAGCGCGAGCAGGAGTGGATCTGCTGCTCGAGCCGATCAACCTCCGCGACATGCCGGCTTATTTTTTAAATCGGCAGGACCACGCCCATCAGCTGATCGAAAAAATCGGCGCCAGCAACGTGAAGGTTCAGTTCGACCTCTACCATTGCCAAGTGGTTGAGGGCGACGTGGCCATGAAGATTCGCGAATACCTTCCCACAGGACGGGTTGGGCATTTTCAGATCGCTGGCGTGCCACAACGCCATGAGCCCGATGTTGGTGAGATGAACTATGCGTACCTTTTCGAGGTGATCGACGAAATCTCCACAGAATTCGGCTGGCAAGGTTGGATTGGCTGCGAATACCGTCCGGCACGCGGTAGCGTCCCCGGTGGTACTTCGGCGGGTTTGGGTTGGCTAAAAAGAGCAACCTGAGCGGCTCATTACTCCCTATTTTTCTTGCCCGCCAGTGCGTACCGAGAAAAACTTGCTTCATTTTTAGCCCACACACGAGAAAGCCGCAGTCACATCTCCTGCGCAAACGACTCCCGCAAGAAATCCGCCAGCGCCCGCGTTTTGGCAGACAGGTCACTCTTGGTCGGGTACACCAGTGTCACATCGGCAGCCGGCAATGCCCAGCCGCACAGCACGCGCCGCAACCGCCCCGAAGCCAAGTGGGATGCCACATCCCATTCGGAGCGCATGAGCACACCGTGGCCTTGCAGGGCCCAGTGGGTGGCGGCGCTGCCATCGTTGGTCCCCCACACGAGCGCGGCTGAATGGCTGATAACCAGCCCCCATCGGACATACGACCCATGGATGGGTTAATGACCGGAAACGGTGGTAGTTGTCATTGAAGCGCCGAAACTGAGCGGCAGCTGCCAGCCTGAACCGGACCACCGTTCCGGTAATTTCACCCGCCGTTTTGCGCCGACCGTAGCCTCAGCTTGCCTGGGACTAGCGCCGCTTCCCGGCTATTTTGGCAACGCGCCTTTCGGCCATCCCCAGCGCAGCACGGGCGAGT
>NZ_MWOM01000069.1:0-18718 GCF_012931925.1 Acidovorax sp. SRB_24 | reverse complement strand
TGGTGCCGGAGAGATGAATCGAACACCCGACCTTCTCATTACGAATGAGCTGCTCTACCGACTGAGCTACACCGGCGAAGTCTCAAATTATAGCGTCGAATGATAGTCCGTCACGCGCTCGACCTCATTTTTTGAACCCAAAATGACGCTGACGCGTTCGTGCAGCTGGGTGGGCTCGATGTCGAGGATGCGCTGCTTGCCATTGGTCGCGGCGCCGCCGGCCTGCTCGACGATCCAGCCCATGGGGTTGGCTTCGTACATCAGGCGCAGCTTGCCGGGCTTGTTCGGTTCGCGCTTGTCCCAGGGGTACATGAAGATGCCGCCGCGCGTGAGGATGCGGTGCACGTCGGCCACCATGCTGGCGATCCAGCGCATGTTGAAGTCCTTGCCGCGCGGGCCTTCGACGCCTTGCAGGCATTCGTCGACATAGCGCTTGATGGGAGCGTCCCAGTGGCGCATGTTGCTCATGTTGATGGCGAATTCCTTCGTGTCTTCGGGAATGCGCACGTTCTCTTGCGTGAGCACGAACGAGCCCTGTTCGCGGTCGAGCGTGAACATGGCCACGCCGTCGCCCACCGTGAGCACCAGCGTGGTCTGCGGGCCATACACGCAGTAGCCGGCAGCGACCTGCTGGTGGCCGGCCTGCAGGAAGTCGCCGGCCTCGACGCCGCGGTCGCCTTCGGGCTTTTTGAGCACGCTGAAGATGGTGCCGATGCTGACGTTGACGTCGATGTTGCTCGAGCCATCGAGGGGGTCGAACAGCAGCAGGTATTCGCCCTGCGGATAGCGGTTGGGCACGACATAGATGCCGTCCATTTCTTCCGACGCCATGGCGGCGAGGTGGCCGCCCCATTCGTTGGCCTCGATCAGCACCTCGTTGGCGATGATGTCGAGCTTCTTCTGGATTTCGCCCTGGATGTTTTCGCTCTCTGCGGTGCCGAGCACGCCGCCCAGCGCGCCCTTGTTGACGGCCTGGCTGATGCCCTTGCAGGCGCGCGCGACCACTTCGAGCAGCAGGCGCAGCTGGGCCGGGATGAGACCGTCGATGCGCTGCTGTTCGACGAGGTAGCGGGTGAGGGAGATTCTTTGTGCCATGGGTTCTTTCGGTTCAATTCATGGGGCCAGCGCGCGCGTGACGACTTCGCGCACGTCGTTGCTGAGGCCTTCGCGTGCCGCCACGCGGGCGATGGCCTCGTGCGCGGCGGTGCGCCACGGCTCTGCCAGCTTTTGCCAGCGGTCGAGGGCGCGCGCCAGCCGGGCTGCCACCTGCGGGTTGATGGCGTCGAGCTCGCAGACGCGCTCGCACCAGAACACATAGCCAGCCGCATCGGCGCGGTGGAAGGCGCCGGGGTTGCCGCTGCAGTAGCTGAAGATCACGCTGCGCGCGCGGTTCGGGTTCTTGAGCGAGAAGTCCGGGTGCTGCAGCAGCTGCTTGACCAGGGGCAGCACGTTGCCGCCGCGGTCGGGGCTGCCAGCCTGCAGCGCAAACCATTTGTCGAGCACCAGCGGCTCGTCCTTGAACAGCGCATGAAAGCGCGCGAGCGCCGGCGCGGCCAGCGCGTGGCCGCTGCCGACGAGGGCGCTGAGGGCGTTGATGCGGTCGGTCATGTTGCCCGCGTCCTTGAAGCGCTGCAGCGCCTTGCCGGGCCAGACGGCATCGCCGCTGTGCTGGGCGGCCAGGCACAGCATGGACAGGGCCATGCCGGTGAGTGCGCGCCGGCCCGCAGACACGGCATCGGGCCGGTAGGCGCCGTTGCTGTGGTGCTGCTCGTAGGCCCATTGCCAGTCGCTGTGCAGCGCCAGCGCCAGCTGTGCGCGCATGGCTTCGCGCACGGCGTGCACGCGCTGCGGATCGACCACGTCGAGCTGCTCGGCGAGGTAGGTTTCCGACGGCAGCGTCAGCACCAGCTCCTTATAGGCGGCGTCCAGGGCCGGGTCGCGCAGCACGCTGCGCAGTGCCTGCAGCACCGACTCGGTCAGGAATTTTTGGTCAAAAATGCCTGCAGCGATGATGGGGTCTGCGCTGGCAGCTATGGCATTGATAGCGCAGCGCAGCACCAGGCGCTGGCCGGCCTCCCAGCGGTTGAAGGCGTCGGCGTCGTGTGCCAGCAGCGCCAGCAGATCGGCATCGCTGTAGTCCACGTCGAGGACCACCGGCGCGCTGAAGTGGCGCAGCAGCGAGGGCACCGGGGCGCTGTCGATGTGGGTGAAGACCAGCGTCTGGCTCGGTTCGGACAGCACGACGGTGCGCGAGGTGGCGCCCGCAGCGTCTTCGCCGGCCAGTTGCAGGGGCAGGGTGCTGCCGTCCTGCGCCAGCAGGCCGAGTTCGACCGGGATGACAAACGGCTCCTTCACCGGCTGGCCCGGCGTGGGCGCGCAGCTTTGCGCCAGTGTGAGCGTGTAGGTGCGTGCCGCGGCGTCGTACCGGCCCGTGGCGCGCACGCGCGGCGTGCCGGCCTGGCTGTACCAGCGCTTGAACTGCGGCAGCAGGCGCGCCAGGTCGCTCGCCGGGTTGGCGTCGGCAATCGCGGCCGCGAAATCGTCGCAGGTCACGGCCTGGCCGTCGTGGCGCTCGAAGTACAGCTTCATGCCGCGCGCAAAGCCTTCGCGCCCGACAAGCGTGTGCATCATGCGCACCACTTCCGCACCCTTCTCGTAGATCGTGACGGTGTAGAAGTTGTTGATTTCGACGTAGCTGTCGGGGCGCACCGGGTGCGCCATGGGGCCGGCGTCCTCGGGGAACTGGGCGGTGCGCAGCACGCGCACGTCTTCGATGCGCTTGACGGCGCGGGCCGACGGGCTGCCGGCCATGTCCATGCTGAACTCCTGATCGCGGAAGACCGTCAGGCCCTCCTTCAGGCTCAGCTGGAACCAGTCGCGGCAGGTGATGCGGTTGCCGGTCCAGTTGTGGAAGTACTCGTGCCCGACCACGCTCTCAATGTTGGCGAAGTCGGTGTCGGTCGCGGTGGATTCACTCGCCAGCACGTACTTCGTGTTGAAGATGTTCAGGCCCTTGTTTTCCATCGCGCCCATGTTGAAGTCGCTGGTGGCGACGATCATGAAGCGCTCCAGATCAAGCGACAGGCCAAAGCGCGCCTCGTCCCAGGCGACGCTGGCCATCAGCGAGTTCATCGCGTGTTCGGTCTTGCCCAGGTCGCCGGGGCGCACGTAGACCTCTAGAAGATGCTCGTTTCCGGCACGCGAGGTGATGCGCTGCTGGCGCGCCACCAGCGTGCCCGCGACCAGCGCGAACAGGTAGCTGGGCTTCTTGTGCGGGTCGACCCACTTGGCAAAGTGGCGCCCGCCTTCCAGGTCGCCGTGCTCGACCAGGTTGCCGTTGGACAGCAGCACCGGGTACTGCGCCTTGTCGGCGCGCAGCACCACGCTGTAGCTGGCCATGACGTCGGGACGGTCGAGGAAGTAGGTGATGCGGCGAAACCCTTCGGCCTCGCACTGCGTGAAGAACGTACCCTGGCTGACGTACAGGCCCGACAGCTGCGTGTTCTTGTCCGGGCAGCAGGTGGTGAAGATCTCCAGGTCGAACGGCGCGTCGCCCTCGGGCAGGTTCTCGAGCACCAGCTGGCCTGCGTCCATCTTGAACGAGGTGCCCGCGCCGTTGACCAGCACGCGCGAGAGATTGAGGTCTTCCCCGTCCAGGCGCAACGCTTGCGCGGGCACCTCCGGGTTGCGGCGCAGGCGCATCTTGTTGAGCACCCGCGTTTTGGCAGGATCGAGGTCGAACGCCAGGTCCACGGTGTCGATCCACCAGGCCGGTGCCTGGTAGTCGCTCCGCAGGATCGCGGTGGCTGGCGCCTGTCCGTCACGCATTGGCAACATGGTTCTCCTTATACGCCTTGCTTGAGCGAGGCTTCGATGAAGGCGTCGAGATCGCCGTCCAGCACTTTCTGCGTGGCGGAGATTTCGACGTTCGTGCGCAGGTCTTTGATGCGGCTGTTGTCGAGCACGTACGAGCGGATCTGGTGGCCCCAGCCGACGTCGGTCTTGGTGTCCTCGAGCTTTTGGGCCTCTTCCTGGCGTTTGCGCATCTCGAAGTCGTAGAGCTTGGAGCGCAGGCGCTGCCAGGCGATGTCGCGGTTGCCATGCTGGCTGCGGCCGTCCTGGCACTGCACCACGATGCCGGTGGGGATGTGCGTGAGGCGCACCGCGGAGTCGGTCTTGTTGATGTGCTGGCCGCCCGCGCCCGAGGCGCGGTAGGTGTCGGTGCGCACGTCCGACGGGTTGATGTCGATCTGGATCGAGTCGTCGATCTCGGGGTAGACGAACACGCTGGCAAAGCTCGTGTGGCGACCGCCCGAGCTGTCGAACGGGCTCTTGCGCACCAGGCGGTGCACGCCGGTTTCGGTGCGCAGCAGGCCATAGGCGTACTCGCCCTCGATGTGGATCGTCGCGCCCTTGATGCCGGCGACGTCGCCCGGGGTTTCATCGTCGACGCTGGTCTTGAAGCCCTTGCGCTCGGCGTAGCGCAGGTACTGGCGCAGCAGCATGCCGGCCCAGTCGCAGGCTTCGGTGCCGCCGGCACCGGCCTGGATGTCGAGGAAGCAGCTGAGCGGGTCGGCCTCGTGGCGGAACATGCGGCGGAACTCGAGTTCTTCGATCTCGGGCTGCAGCTTGGCGGCTTCCGCGGCGATGGCCATCAGGTCGGCGTCGTTGCCTTCCTCCACGCTCATCTCGTAGAGTTCGGTGTTGTCGGCCAGCTCGCGCGTCAGGCGCTCGAGCGTGAGCACCACGTTATCGAGCGACTTCTTTTCCTTGCCCAGGTCCTGGGCCTTCTTCGGGTCGTTCCAGACGGCCGGGTCTTCGAGCGAGGCGTTTACCGTGCGCAGGCGTTCAAATTTGGCATCGTAGTCAAAGATACCCCCGTAACTCTTGCGTGCGCTCGGACAGGTCGATGAGGGTGTTGCCGATCTGGTTGATGTGTTCTGCGTCCATGGTGCTGTCCTGTGTGTTCGGTGAAATAGACCGCGATTTTCTCATGGACCCGACGTGGTGGCCGCCAAGCCCCTGATCTGCGCCAAAGCGCCGCCCGCAGGCCGGCTGCCGGCGGGCGCGCGCAGCGCACATATTAAAAATAATAGCTATGAGCGCCGGTGCACAAAGAGCTGGAGGCAGATTTGGCTGAAGGTCAGCGCAGAAAGTCCTCGATCAGCGCGGCCACGGCCTGCGGCTGGTCGTGGTGCAGCATGTGGCCGGCGTCCTGCACCACGGCGCAGCGGCAGTCGGGCACGGACTCCAGGCGCTCGTGGTACTCGGCCAGCGTGTACCTGTGTTTCCACCACTGGCCCAGGCTGTCGTCGCTGGCCTCGATGGCCAGCGTGGGCGCGGTGATGGCGCGGTAGAGGGCCAGCGCCTCGTCCACGCGGTAGAGCTGCGCGCTGGTGACCTTGTGCGCCGGGTCGCCGAGGATGTCCCAGAGCCCCTGCGCGTTGGGCCGCGCCCAGTGCTGCGCCAGCCACGCGGCCTTGTCGGCGCGCAGGCGCGGGTTGGTTTTCATGAGGCGCTGCGCCACGCCGGTGGCGCTGTCGTAGCCCTTGAGCGCCAGTTCGCCGCGCTGCAGGCTCTTGAGCTCGTCCATCCACTGCGCGTAGCGCTGCGGCGCCTTCGACGGCTGCGTGGCCGGCATGCCAAAGCCCTCGAGGTTGACCAGCCGGCGCACGCGCTCGGGGCGCACGCCGGCGTACATCATGGCGACGTTGCCGCCCATGCTGTGGCCCACCAGGTCGATGGCCTGGCTGGGCGCGCAATGGTCCAGCAGCTGGTCCAGGTCGGCCAGGTAGTCGGCAAAGACATAGTGGTCGGTGCCCGCCGGCGGCTCGGTCAGGCCGAAACCACGCCAGTCGGGCGCGATGATCTCCCGCCCTGCGGCAAACGCCGGCGAGAGCGCATCGACCACGAACTGGTACGACGCGCCCACGTCCATCCAGCCGTGCACCAGCACCAGCGGCGCCGCGCCCGTCTGGGGCGTGCCCCAGCGCCGGACGTGGTAGCGCAGCGAGCGGATCGGAACAAATTCGGAGCGGGAAGGGCGTGTGGCTTGGTACATGGCACGGATTATTTCGGCTTGCGGCGCGCCCCGTCAGTCAAGGCAGGGACAAGGCGCAGCGCGCGGCGCCCTGCGTCAGGGATAACCCGCGCGCTCCTGTCGCTGATGCGCTCCATCACGAACAATGATTGGTCTTTGCCGCGCAGCCGCCCTAGAGTCGGCCGCATCTGCCATACAACACCAGGAGACAGCCATGCAACAACGCAGAAGAAGCCGGGTATTCCTCGGGGCCGTGGTCGCCGGTCTGTGGGGCGCGTTCGGCGTGCTGCCAGGCGCCCAGGCCGGCACCGTGACGGTGCTGACCTCGTTCCCCAAGGAGCTCACGACCGCGTACCAGAAGGCCTTCGAAGCGCAGAACCCCGGCGTCAAGCTCGAGATCCTGAACAAGAACACCACGGCGGCGATCGCCTACGTGCGCGAACTCGCCGAGGGCCAGCGGCCCGACGTGATGTGGGCTTCGGCGCCCGACGCCTTCGAGGTGCTCGCGCGCAACAAGCTGCTGGCCCCCGCGCCCGAGACCGTGAACAAGAGTGCGCCGGCCAAGATCGGCAACTACCCGCTCAACGACCCGCACGGCCTGTACTACGGCCAGGCGCTGGCCGGCTACGGGATCATGTGGAACACCCGCTACCTGCAGGCCCACAAGCTCGCCGCCCCCAAGGAGTGGAGCGACCTGACGCGCCCCGAATACTTCGGCCACATCGCGATCTCGTCGCCCTCGCGCTCGGGCACCACGCAGCTCACCGTCGAGACCATCCTGCAGGGCGAGGGCTGGGACAAGGGCTGGTCGCAGCTGCTGGCCATGATGGGCAATGCCGCCGCCGTGACCGACCGCAGCTTTGCCGTGCCCGACGGCGTGAACAACGGCCAGTACGGCATCGGCATCGTGATCGACTTCTTCGGCCTGGCGGGCAAGTACTCGGGCTACCCGGTCGACTTCGCCTACCCCAGCATGACGGCCGTGGTTCCGGCCAACATCGGCCTGATCGCCGGCGGCAAGAACCCCGACGAGGCCAAGAAGTTCATGGCCTTCAGCATGTCGGCGGCGGGCCAGCAGCTGCTGTTCGACCCGAAGATCAGCCGCCTGCCGATCCTGCCGTACAACCTGCTCAAGGCGCCTGCGGGCTACCCCGTGCCGCAGGACGTGGCCAAGCGCGCCAAGGTGCAGTTCGACGCCAACCTGTCCGAAGCGCGCTACCAGGTCGTCACCAGCCTGTTCGACCAGATGGTGACCTTCCGCCTGAAGGAGCTGCAGGCCGCGACCAAGGCCATCCAGGACGCGGAGAAAGCCCTCAAGGCCAAGCCCAATGCCCAGGGCAGCGCCCTGGTGCGCCAGGCGCGCGATGTGGCCTATGCGCCGCTGGTCGGCGCGGACAACGTCAAGAACGAGGAGTTCCTGGAGCTGTTCCGCAAGAACCGGCGCGACGTGGCGGTCTCCAAGCAGCTCACTGGGCTCGAGCAGCTCTGGGCCACCAAGGCGCGCGACAACTACGAGCGCGCCACCAAGCTCGCCAGCGACGCGCGCGCGCTGGCCAAGTAAGTCCGCCGGCCACTGGCCTCGCCCTGCGCTGCCGTGGCCGACCGCTGTGGCGTGGCTCGGCGCGGCCGAGTGCGCCTTGATGAAAGCCTGACCCATGACTGCTGTTCTTTCGGAGCCCCGCCTGCCGGGGCGCCCCACCGCGGCGCCGCGCCCGTGGCGCCTGGCCGCCAGTGCCGGGCCGTGGCTGGCCTTCGCGCTGATCCTGGCGTTTCTGCTGCTGTTCCTGGTCGTGCCGGTGGGCCTGGTGGTCTACACCGCGTTCATCAACGAGACCGGCGGCCTCACGCTCGGGCACTTCGGCAATTTCTTCGCGCAAGACGTGTTCCGCGAGTCGTTCTTCAACAGCCTGTGCGTGTCGCTGGCCAGCGTGTTCTTTGCCAGCCTGATCGCGGTGCCGCTGGCCTACCTCACGGTGCGCTTCGAGTTCCGCGGCGCGCTGCTGATCCAGACGCTGGGCGTGCTGCCGCTGATCATGCCGCCGTTCGTCGGCGCGGTGGCGCTGCAGCTGATCTTCGGCCGCAACGGCTCGGTGAACCTGCTCTTGAACGACGCCTTCGGCTTCACGGTGCCGATCATGGACGGGCTCGTCGGCGTGACTTTTGTCGAGAGCATCCACTACTTCCCGTTCATCCTGCTGAACCTGGTCGCGGCGATGCGCAACATCGACGGCGCGATGGAGGAGTCGGCGCTGAACCTGGGCGCGCGCGGCTGGCGGCTGTTCCGGCGCGTGATCTTTCCGCTCGCGATGCCCGGGTATCTCGCAGGCGCGGCGCTGGTCTTTGTCAAGGTGTTCGACGACTTGGGCACGCCGCTGGTGATGGGCGTGACCAACATGCTCGCGCCGCAGGCCTACCTGCGCATCACGTCCGTGGGCATCGACGACCCGCTGGGCTACGTCATCAGCGTGATCATGATCGTGTTCTCGATCCTGGCGCTGTGGATGGCCGCGCGCGTGATGAAGGGCAAGGACTACGCGACGCTGCAAAAGGGCGGCAGCGCGCTGCAAAAGCGCCGCCTCTCGGGCTGGGAGTCGCTGCTGGCCTATGGCTGGATCGGCTTCGTGCTGCTCATCACGCTGGCGCCGCACATCGGCATCCTGCTGATGTCTTTTTCCAAGGTCTGGAGCTTCTCGGTGCTGCCCGACGCCTACACGCTCGAGCACTACGCCACGGTGTTCACCGACGCGGGCGGAATGATCGGCAACACGCTTTTGTACTGCCTGACCTCGGCGGGCCTGGACGTCGTCATCGGCACCGCGATCGCCTACCTGATCCTGCGCACCACGCTGCCGGCGCGCCAGTGGCTCGACTACCTGGCGTCGGCCGCGCTGGCCATTCCGGGCCTGGTGCTGGCGATTGGCTACCTGCGCATGTTCAAGGGCGTGAACCTGCCGTTCACCGACACGCCGGTCGTCACCACGGCGGTGCTGATCATGCTGGCCTATGCGGTGCGGCGCCTGCCGTACGCGCTGCGCTCGTGCATGGCGGCGCTGCAGCAGGTGCATGTCTCGCTCGAAGAGGCCGCGCAGAGCCTGGGCGCCACGCGCGCCAGCACCATCCGGCGCGTGATGGTGCCGCTGATGGCGGGCGGCATCCTGGCCGGCTTCGTCACGAGTTTCATCACGGCCGCCGTCGAACTGTCGGCCACCATCCTGCTGGCCTCGGCGCAGAGCCAGGCGCCGATGAGCTATGGCATCTACCTCTACATGCAAAGCATCTCGGGCCGCGGGCCGGGCGCCGCGCTCGGCGTGCTGGCCGTGGTCGTGGTCGGCCTGGGCACGTATTTTTCGCACCGCTTCGTCGAGCGCTCGCGCGCCACGGTGCAGGCCGCGCAGGCCTGACCAAGGACACAAAGGTCTTCCCATGCAACTGAACCAAGTCTCCCTCGAAGCCCGCCACATCAGCCTGAGCTATGGCACGACCGAAGTGCTGCGCGACGTCACTTTGACAATCGAGCCGGGCGAATTCTTCGCGCTGCTCGGGCCCTCGGGCTCGGGCAAGTCGACGCTGCTGCGGCTGATTGCCGGCTTCAACCAGCACCAGCGCGGCGAGCTGCTGGTCGATGGCCAGGACATCACCGGCACGCCGCCGCACGCGCGCAACATCGGCATGGTGTTCCAGAACTACGCGCTGTGGCCGCACATGACCGTCTGGGACAACGTCGCCTTCGGCCTGGTCGAGCGGCGCGAGAGCCGCGATGCGATCCGCCGCAAGGTCGGCGCCGTGCTCGAGCTCGTCGGCCTGTCGCAGTACGCCAAGCGCCGCCCTGGCCAGCTCTCGGGCGGCCAGCAGCAGCGCGTGGCGCTGGCGCGCACCGTGGTCATCGAGCCCAAGCTGCTGCTGCTCGACGAGCCGCTGTCCAACCTCGACAAGCAGCTGCGCGTGCAGATGCGCGAGGAGCTCAAGAACCTGCAGCGCAAGCTGGGCCTGACGACCATCTTCGTCACGCACGACCAGGAAGAGGCCATGACCACGGCCGACCGCATGGCCGTGCTCGACAAGGGCATCCTGCAGCAGATCGGCTCGGCGGCCGGGCTCTACGACTTTCCGCACAACCGCTTCGTGGCCGGCTTCGTCGGCACCGCCAACGTGCTCGAAGGCCGCGTCACGGCCGTGAGCGGCGAGACCGTGAGCTTCGACGTGCAGGGCCTGGGCACGCTGCGCCTGCCGCGCCCGCAGGAAGCGCCCGCCGTCGGTGCGGCGGCGCTGGCGTTTCGCCCGCACCAGGTCCACATCTGCGTGCGCGACGAGCAGGTCGATGCCTCGCGCCTGTGGCTCGACGGCCAGGTCGAGAGCGCCGAATTCCTGGGCGAGTTCTCGCGCTACCGCGTGCGCGTGGGCGAGCTGGCGCTGATCACCGACCAGCCGCACTACGCGGGCCTGGCGATGTTTCCGCCGGGCGCGCAGGTGCAGCTGGGCATCGAGCCGACGCAGGTGCGCTTTCTGGGCAGCTGAGCCGCCCGTCCGCGTTACGCTGCGCCCCCATGGAGATCTACCAGCTACGTGCCTTCGTCACCGCCGCCCAGCTCGGCCACATCACGCGCACGGCCGAGGCGCTGCACCTGACGCAGCCGGCCATCAGCGCGCAGATCAAGGCGCTGGAGGAAGAGCTCGGGGTGGCGCTGTTCGACCGGCGCCCCGGGCGCATCAGCCTCACGCGCGCGGGCGAGGCGCTGCTGCCCGAGGCCGAGCAGGTGCTCACGGCCGCCGGCCACCTGCTGGGCAAGGCGCGCGACCTGCAGGGCGAGGTGACCGGCACGCTGACGCTGGGCACCGTGGCCGACCCCGATTCGCTGCGCCTGGGCTCGCTGCTGGGCACGCTGGTGCGCAGCCTGCCGCTGCTGGACATCCGGACGCGCAACGCCCCGGCCGAGGCGCTGCGCGAGCAGGTGGCGGCCGGCGCGCTGCAGGGCGCGTTCTACATCGGCCCGCACATTCCGCGCGAGGTGGCGGGCCTGGCGCTGCAGACGCTGCAGTACCGCATCGCCGGGCCGTTCAGCTTTCGCCAGAAGCTGCTGCATGCGGGCTGGCGCGACATTGCCGCCATGCCCTGGATCGGCGCGCCCGTGCAGCACCATGTGCAAACTCTGCTCAAGGACCTGTTTGCGCGCCAGGGCTTTACGCCGCGCCAGGTGATCGAGTCGGACGAGGTGTCGCTGCCGCAAAGCCTGGTGCGCGCCGGTGTCGGCCTGTCGCTGCTGCGCGAGGACGTGGCGCTGCCGGCCAGCGAGCGCGGCGAGATCGTGATCTGGCCGCATGCCCGCGTGGGTGCGCTGCTGAGCTTCATCTACCCGCGCGCCGCCGAGCACGACCCGGCCACCGTGGCCACGCTGTCGGCGCTGCGCACGGTGTGGGGCCTGGCGCCCTGAGGCGCCGCGGGCGCCGCGCTGTGCTACGGAAACATGAGCAGTCAGCGCTGGAATTTGTTGGGTTTCGGGGCGATTTGGTGTATGAAGTGTAGAAGGGGTCTGCGCCTGCAGCTCTCCTTTCGATAGCAATCAATCCACCCCGCCGGTCTGCCAAGCGGCGCGGGCGCCGGCAGGAATGCGCCTGCGCCCGTAAACTGGCCCGCTTCAAAACGGAGGCAACCTCAGCATGCACACCACCCGGCTCGGACAGAGCGACCTGCACGTCACCCCCATCTGCCTGGGCACCATGACTTTTGGTGAACAGGTGAGCGAAGCCGATGCCCACGCCATCCTGGCGCGCGCGCTCGAACGCGGCGTGAACTTCATCGACACGGCCGAGATGTACGCCGTGCCCGCCCGTGCCGAGACCTATGGCGCGACCGAGACCATCATCGGCAACTGGTTTGCCAAGAACCCTGGCGCACGCCAGAAGCTGGTGGTCGCGAGTAAGGTGGCCGGGCCGTCGCGCGGCATGCCGTGGATCCGCGAAGGCAGCGGCATGACAGCGGCCGACATCGTCGCCTCGTGCGACGCCAGCCTGCGCCGGCTGCAGACCGAGGTGATCGACCTCTACCAGATCCACTGGCCCGAGCGCCATGTGCCGGCCTTCGGCGCCAAGTACTACGACCCTGCCAAGGAGACTTCGCAAACGCCGATCCACGACCAGCTCGACGCGCTGGCGGGGCTGGTCAAGGCGGGCAAGGTCCGCGCCATCGGCCTGTCGAACGAGACGCCCTACGGCGTGCACGAGTTCGTGCGCCTGGCCGAGCAGCATGGCCTGCCGCGCGTCGCCTCGGTGCAAAACCCGTACTGCCTGCTCAACCGCAGTTACGAGAACGCGCTCGACGAGACCTGCCACCGCCTGGGCGTGTCGCTGCTCGCCTATTCGCCGCTGGCCTTCGGCCTGCTCACGGGCAAGTTCGACGCCAGCGGCACCACCGGCCCGGATGCGCCGAAGGGTGCACGCATGGCGCGCTACGAATCGGTGCGCAAGCAGCGCTGGGGCCGGCCCGAGGCGCTGGCGGCCGCGCGCCGCTACAACGCGCTGGCACGCGAACACGGCCTCACGCCGACGCAGATGGCCCTGGCGTTCTGCTACACCAAGTGGCAGGTGGCCAGCACCATCATCGGCGTGACCTCGCTGGCACAGCTCGACGAAGACCTCGACGCCTGGGGCACTACGCTGGCGCCTGACCTGCTGGCGGCCATCGACGCGCTCCGCGCGGAGATGCATGACCCGGCGATCTGAGCCGCCCACAGCGGTCCCATCGGCCTCCAGCGCAGGCCCCGCCTGCGCTGGCAGCTATCCTTTTTAAGAACATGGCAAAAAAAGACCCCAAGGCCGGGCATGTGAGCGAGACGCCCGCGACGCAACTGCTCAAGGCGCACCGGGTGGATTTCACCGGCCACCCGTATGAATACCTGGAGCACGGCGGCGCGCTGCACAGCGCCGAGGTGCTGGGCCTGGACCCGTTCTGCGTCGTCAAGACCCTGGTCATGCAGGACCAGGACGCCAAGCCGCTGCTGATGCTGATGCACGGCAACCGCAAGGTGTCGACCAAGAACCTGGCGCGCCAGATCGGCGCCAAGAGCGTCGAGCCCTGCACGCCCGAGGTGGCGAACCGCCACAGCGGGTACCTGGTGGGCGGCACCTCGCCGTTTGGCACGCGCCGCGCCATGCCGGTGTACATCGAAGAGAGCATCCTGGCGCTGCCGCGCATCGCCATCAACGGCGGGCGGCGCGGCTATCTGGTGCAGATCGACCCGCAGGTCTGCGTGCAGCTGCTGGGCGCCAAGCCCGTGGCCTGTGCCCTGGCCGACTAGCGCAGGCCGGGCCGGCTGGCAGAATGGCGCCGCGCTGCAGCGGCAGCCGCTGCCCGAATCAAAAAACAAGGAGAGTCACCCGTGCCCATCGTTTATTCCGCCCTGGCGGTCATTGCCGCCTATTTGCTCGGCTCGCTGTCGTTTGCCGTGATCGTGAGCCGGGCCATGGGCCTGAGCGACCCGCGCACCTTCGGCAGCAAGAACCCCGGCGCCACCAACGTGCTGCGATCGGGCAGCAAGGCGGCCGCCGTGGTGACCTTGCTGCTCGACGCGGCCAAGGGCTGGCTGCCGGTGGTGCTGGTGCGCTGGTTCGGCGCGCCGTACGGGCTCGAAGAGGGCACGCAGGCCTTGGTCGGGCTCGCGGCCTTCCTCGGCCACCTGTGGCCGGTGTTCTTCCGCTTCCAGGGCGGCAAGGGCGTGGCCACGGCGCTGGGCGTGCTGCTGGGCTTCAGCGGCTGGCTGGGGCTGGCCACGCTGGCCACCTGGGTGATTGTGGCGTTCTTCTTGCGCTATTCGTCGCTGGCCTCGCTCGCATCAGCGGTGTTTGCGCCGATGTTCTACCTGCTCGGCGGCGGCGTGGTCTGGGACGCCGAGCGCAGCATCGCCGCGGCCATCGTCGCCATGTCGGCCCTGCTGGCCTGGCGCCACAGAGAAAATATCGGACGGCTGATCCAAGGCACGGAATCGCGCCTGGGGCAGGGCAAAGCCAAAAGCGGGGACGCTGCAGATCCCAAGAAGCCCCGTGGCCGCCACTGAGGCCGGGGCGCCCATAAAAAAGCCTGCCGGGCATTGTGTCCGGCAGGCTTTTTGAGAAGAAGTTGACGAGACCTACGTTTTACGTAGTGCTCCAGAGGGGAAATGGCATTGTGCCACCCTCAGAGGAGCACACAAAGTTCACACACGAGTGACAGGCCGCCATGGGCTACGAATGGCTTGGGGCGCCGTCGATGTGGACTCTCATGCTCGGGTAGTAAGTGGTGATTGGGTTGTCAACCGCGTCCGGGTCATCCAGTGCCCGCCGAACTTGGCTCGCGATCTCGGACCGGTAGGTCTCGATCTTTGGGACGAACTCGTGCAGCCCGCTGGTGTCGATGCGTACGGTGCGAATCTGGTTCAGGTCGAAGGGGATCCGATCAGCCGCACGAACAAGCTGAACGACCGGTAATCGCACTGCATGGCGTAGGGCAAGTTCGTAGAAAACGTTTGGGTTGTGGAAAGACAGATCGGCGATGACGAGACGGGAGCGCAACAGGTATTCGATGATCTGCCTCGTGATCGTCCCGGGTTTGTCGATCATGTCTGCGCGAACCACCTTCAATCCAAACTGTTCAAGTGCCGGTTCGATCAGGGAGCCGAGGAACAGGTCGGCATGCTTACGCTGATCGCTGCCATCTTCGCCAATCGGCGTGACGTAGAAACACGTAGTCTCAAAGTGTGCTTGTTCTGTAGTGACAATCGCGTGAGTTCGCTCGCTTCGCCCGTCGACTGAGGGCGCGGCTCGCCCGCTGTGCGTCGATGAAGAGGGAGCACCCGCCACCCGGCCTTGGGTTGCTGGAAGCGAGTCAAGAAGATGATCGACCGTAATGATCCGCTCGGCGCCGGAGAGCGTCTGTAGTAAGCCAACGAAGCGGAGGTTGACGATGAAAGTGTCGACGCACTCTTCACTCATCTCGTCGGCTACGCCCACGTCTTTGGCCGCATCGATCAAGGCGGCCCGGGCGGGCAGTTTGTTAGAGACGAAGCGGGCCATAGAGGCCTGCAAATGGCGCGATGTCTTCAATGGCCAGCTTGACCCGCGCCTTCGCCTGTTCGCGTGGTGCCGGGTCGGTATCCACCGCCTTCAATCCGTCGGCGGTGATCTTCAGGTGATCCGCTTGGTAGCCGCCTTCTATCAAGCCGTACTTGTTGGCGTTGACGATCAGTTGACGGCTGGGGCCGCTCTCGGGCGACTTGCCGAGATGATCAAAGACGCTAAGCCTCCGAACAGGTTGCCCACTTCCGAACGCGTAGATCGTCCTCGCGAAAGCCAGGGCTTCCTCAAACGGAGTCGCAGGAAACGGTCGTTGCGCTCGCTTCCGCTTCTCTGCGGCTGCATGCTCCACGCGTGCATTTGCAGTCGCAACGGGTCAGGGGTCTTCTTCGCACGTGCCATTTCCTATCTCCCACCTTGTTTTTGATGCTCAGGACTATGCCTGAACAAAAAACAGTTGCTCGGATATCGGGGCCTGATTGCAGCAAGTGCGTGGCAAAGCTGTGGCGCAGGGTCTGCATCGATACGAGCTTGCAAATGCCCGCCTGGGACACAGCCTTCTTGACAGCGTGCAACCTCTCTTCAAACAAATGATGGCGGCGTTCAGCGCCTGAATGTGGGTTAAGCGGCGCTTTCTGGCCGGCACCCATTGCCTGCTTTTGTCTCAGTTGCGCGGGGTAGGTTGAAGCATGCTCACTCGGTTGCCTTCTGTATCGGTGAACGATACATACTGCCCGACGCCCGGTATTTCCATAGGTTCGCCAAGCACGGAGCCTCCGGCCCGTTGCACCTGCTTCATTGCTTCGGTGATGTTGTCGACTGCGATGACAACGGACGGATGTTGTGCTGGCCAATCCGGCTTCTTGGGGAAGAAGCCGCCGTTGATTGCTCCTGGCTTCTTGGGACCCCGTTCGTCAGTCTCGGTCGTTGTTGCAAGAACATAGTTTCCCATTGCCTCGCCAAGTGCCTTGGTCTGCCAGCCAAAGGCCTGCTCATAGAACTTGGTCATGCGCGCCTGATCGTCATACGGCATCTCGAAGTGAACCACTGAGTTCATGGCGTTTCTCTTGTGTTGTGAGGGAACGAACCGAAAGTATCGCTCCGTCGGAGTTTGCGCCGCCTAACGTAATGTATCCCGCAGAATTTTGGGGATAAGCTGGACGATGCTGGAAGGCAGCTCTCACGGGCTGCGAACTGGCGGAACCGACCAATTGTTGTCAGTCGAAAACCCTGAAAGCGGTCATCCGGTCCGTCAGCAACGTCGGCCTTCAGCGAGTGGCTATGGCAGGTTGTGGGCGTCGGCGCTCACGTTCAGCGGCCCATTGCGTCTCAAGGTCTGCGCGGATCGACAGGGCTTTGATGCGGGCAACCGACTCGTCTCGGGTGCCAAGAGTGGCCCTGAAGGCGTAGCGGTCGGAGGGGCCGCGTTTGAGGTCTACCGGCTTGACGATGGTCAGGAAGAACGTCTGACGCCTGCGCGTCAGGCGGGGAATCGGTCTAGGGGGGATGCCATTGTGGGTACTCCAGAGGTGTCAGGTTCACACGTCCGGAGCACATCGAATCGCGTTGAAGTCCGCGCCAGCCTTGGAGATCGCCGGTTTCAGAGGAGAAACCGAAAATCGATATGTAGTTGACGAGCCTTGCCCCCGGCACTGGCTCCACAGTTAGGGCTGCTTGGTTCCCCACCTGACCCGGTTGGCCGCTTGACCATGCGGGGAGGCCCGTCAGAGCGTATTGTAAGCGATGGCGCTAGGAGCGGTGCGCTCAGCGCTGGCCCGGCAGCATGCGCGGCAGGGTGTTGTCGCGCAGCCCATAGTGGTGCAGCAGTGCGGCGGCGGTGTGCAGGCCGACGAGCACAAAGCCCACCGTGGCGCCGGTTTCGTGCAGGTCCTTGAGCCAGCGGGCCGTGTCGCGGCTCTCGGCCAGGGGCGCCAGCGGCAGGGGCACGCCCCAGGGCAAGGCCACCGGCTGGCCCTGGGCGCTCAGGCTCAGCCAGCCCAGGAGGGGCAGGCCGATCATCAAGAGGTAGAGCGCGGCGTGCACCAGGTGGGCCAGCCGCGTTTGCCAGGCGGGCGGCGCGGGCGTGATGGGCGGCGCCGTGCCCAGCGCACGCGCCAGCAGGCGCAGCCAGACCAGGCCAAAAACGGACAGACCCAGGCTGAAATGCACCGACTGGAGAAGCGCGCGCCCCGGGCTGCCCTTGGGGTAGATGCCCTTGAGTTCTATGGCCGCGACCGTGGCCGCGAGCAGCACGGCCATGAGCCAGTGCAAGGCCATGGAGGAGCGGTTGTAGCGGCGGAGGGTGGGTGGGGTGTCCATGTTCGG
Organism: Acidovorax sp. SRB_24; assembly: GCF_012931925.1. Lineage (NCBI taxonomy): Bacteria > Pseudomonadati > Pseudomonadota > Betaproteobacteria > Burkholderiales > Comamonadaceae > Acidovorax > Acidovorax sp. SRB_24. Next base: position 1,311 of record NZ_MWOM01000069.1, on the reverse strand, counting down.
CTTTCCTTGTCAAGAGACCACATGGTGGCGCGGCAACATGAAGCGCCGCTGAAGGCGTGGCGTGCGCGCACATAGAATCAGCCCCCATGTCCTATCTTGTGCTGGCCCGCAAATACCGTCCCCGTAACTTTACCGAAATGGTGGGGCAGGAGCACGTGGTGCAGGCCCTCACCAACGCGCTCACGCAGCAGCGCCTGCACCACGCCTACCTGTTCACGGGGACGCGCGGCGTGGGCAAGACCACCGTGTCGCGCATTCTGGCCAAATCGCTCAACTGCCAGGGCGCCGACGGGCAGGGCGGCATCACGGCCACGCCCTGCGGCGTGTGCCAGGCCTGCCGGGACATCGACAGCGGCCGTTTTGTGGATTACACCGAGCTCGACGCGGCCTCCAACCGCGGCGTCGACGAGGTGCAGAGCCTGCTGGAGCAGGCGGTCTACAAGCCGGTGCAGGGGCGCTTCAAGGTCTTCATGATCGACGAGGTGCACATGCTCACCAACACGGCCTTCAATGCCATGCTGAAGACGCTGGAAGAGCCCCCCGAATACCTCAAGTTCGTGCTCGCGACGACCGATCCGCAGAAGGTGCCGGTCACGGTGCTGTCGCGCTGCCTGCAGTTCAACCTGCGGCCCATGGCGCCCGAGACCGTGCTCGACCACCTCACTCAGGTGCTGGCCGCCGAGCAGGTGCCTGCCGAGCCGCAGGCGCTGCGCCTGCTGTCGCGCGCCGCGCGCGGCTCGATGCGCGACGCCCTGTCGCTGACCGACCAGGCGATTGCCTTTGGCAGCGGCAAGCTTGAAGAGCCCACGGTGCGCCTGATGCTGGGCAGCGTCGACCGCTCCTACGTCTTTCGCCTGATCGACGCCCTGGCGCTGGGCGACGGCAAGACGGTGGTCGAAACCGCCGACGTGCTGCGGGTCAACGGCCTGTCTGCCGCCTCCACGCTCGAAGACATGGGCGCCGTGCTGCAGCGCATGGCCGTGCTGCAGGCCGTGCCGCAGATGGCCGATGTCGTGGATGCCAGCGACCCCGACGCGGTGGAGACCGCACGCCTGGCGGCGCTGTTGCCGGCCGACGAAACCCAGTTGCTCTACAGCATCTGCCTGCACGGGCGCGCCGAGCTGGGCCTGGCGCCCGACGAATACGCCGCGCTCACCATGGCGCTGCTGCGCCTGCTGGCCTTCAAGCCCGCCGGCGGCACGGCAGAAAAAAAAACACTGACGCCGCCTGAGCTCCCCGCTGAGGAGGCGCCCGCGCGTGCCGCCCTGGCCTCCGCGGCCGCCGCGGCCCCGGGCGTGCCGGCGGCGCCGG
>NZ_MWOM01000116.1:0-5508 GCF_012931925.1 Acidovorax sp. SRB_24 | reverse complement strand
CCGGAGGCCGCCGCCTGACGGCCAGGCTGCCCCACACCCCGCACTACAGGAGACAGCCATGGCCCAATGGACCCCTTTTCCCCACCCCGGCGCCTACCGCTTCGATAGTGCCACGCTGAAGCAGCAGTGGCCGCAGCTGCACTGCGGCGACGCCGAACCGCTGCCCGACGACGCTGCAGTGCTGCAGGCCTGGGTGCTGTTCCACAACGGGGACTTCCAGGAAGCAGCCCAGGCCGGACTGAGCGCCGGCGGCGCGGGCCTCACGGTGGCCAACCGGGCCACGGCCCTCTACGCCAACTATCTCGAAAAACGGGAGAAGGCGCGGCTCGACCTGTTTTTGCAGGTCGCCGAGCGCGCGCAGGCGCAGGCCGTTGCCGCGCCCGGCAACGCCAACGCGTGGTACCTGCAGGCCTATGCGCTCGGACGCTACAGCCAAGGCATCAGCGTCGCCAAGGCGCTGGCCCAGGGCCTGGGCAGCAAGGTCAAAGGCGCGCTCGAAAAAACCATTGCGCTCGCGCCGGGGCACGCAGACGCGCGCATTGCGCTGGGCGCCTTCCACGCCGAAGTGATCGACAAGGTGGGCGCGCTGATCGGCGGCATGACCTATGGCGCCAAGAAGGAGAAAGGCCTGCAGCTGTTCGCTGAAGCCCTGAAGCTCAACCCCGGCTCGGCCATTGCGCGCATCGAATATGCCAATGCGCTGGTGATGTTGGAGGGGGACAAGCGGATGGACGAAGCCACGGCCCTCTACGAGCAGGCCGCCGCGATGGAGCCGCGGGACGCCGCCGAGCACCTGGACGTGGACCTGGCGCGGGCGGAGCTACAAGACTAGAACAGGCCGCAGTCCACGCCGGCCTAGGCGGCGACAAAACGCCGTGCGGCAATCTCCAGCAGGCCGTCAAAGATCAGGTTGTCGACCAGCTCGAACGGCCGCGTCATGCTCGGCGCCATCTTCCAGCCCGCGCCACCGGTCATCATGCAGACCGGCTCGGCGCCGCAGTGCGCTTTGAGGTGCTGCACCATGCGCTCGACCGCCCCCGCAATCGCATAAGTGCCACCGCTGGTCAGCGCATCGCTGGTGTTGGTCGGAAACAGGCGCACTTCGCCCGTGGGCACATGCAGGCCGGCCGTGCCCGATTCGAGGGCGCGCAGCATGATGCCGTGGCCCGGCAGGATGAGGCCACCGAGAAACATGCCCGCGCTGTCGATGGCCTCGACGGTGACCGCCGTGCCCACCATGACCACGATCAGCGGCCGCGCCGGGCCGTGGGCGAGCATGCGCTGGCGCGCGCCGATCATCGCAACCCAGCGGTCGCAGCCCAGGCGCGCGGGGTGGTCGTAGCCGTTGACCAGGCCCGCCTCGTGCGAGGACGGCACCACCCAGTGCGCCGAGACATCCCATAGCTCCATCTGCTCTTCGACGCGGCGCTTGATCGCGTCGCCGGCAACTACGCAGCCCAGCATGTGCGTGGGCGCGGGCAGCCGGGCCCACGCGCCTTCGGCCAGGCGGTCGATGTGGTCAAGGAACTCGGCCCCCTGCGCCAGCAGTTCGGCCCCTGGCTGGGGGCCCCTGTACAGCGCCCACTTGAGGCGGGTGTTGCCGACGTCGATGGCCAAAAATGTCATGCGGCGGATTATCCCGAGTTTTAGTACCTGGGCTGCAGGGCAGGCTCCACAGGCCGCAGCACGCTCGCGGCCGGCCGTGCTTTCGGCGCGCTGTCCGACACCGGCGCGCCGCGCGCGGGCATTACAGTGGTTTTCTTTTGCCACTCAAGGAGTTTGCACATGGGCCTTCTCAGTTTCATCAAGGACGCGGGCGAAAAACTGTTCGGTGGCAAGGACGCGCAGGCGGCCACGGCCACGGCGGCCGCACCGTCGCAGGACGAGCGCAACGCCACGGCCGCGCGCGCCATCGAGACCTACATCGCCGCGCAAAACCTCGGCACCCAGAACGTGCAGGTGGCCTTTGACGGCCTGCAGGGCAAGGTGACGGTGCGTGGCGAGGCCCCCACGCAGGCGGCCAAGGAAAAAGTCACCCTTTGCTGCGGCAACGTGGCCAGCGTGACCAGCGTCGACAACCAGATGAGCGTGGCCCAGGCCGAGCCCGAGGCGCAGTACCACGACGTGGTCAGCGGCGACACGCTCTCGGCCATCGCCAAGAAGTACTACGGTGACGCCAGCAAGTACCCGAAGATCTTCGAGGCCAACCAGCCCATGCTGACGCACCCCGACAAGATCTACCCGGGCCAGAAGCTGCGCATTCCGCCGCCGTAAACAAAACCCCTCCCCACAAAAAACGGACCCGCGGGTCCGTTTTTTGTGGGGCTTCATCCCTGGCGCCACGGCAGGCCGTGCCAGCGCCACCCGCCCGTCTTGCCGCGCTGGGCCTGGGCGTCGGGGTTGCCCTCAAAGCCCTCGAGGATGTTGTAGGCCACCAGACCCAGTTCGGTCGCGCGGCGCGCGGCCGCGATGGAGCGCACGCCGCTGCGGCACAGGAACACGGCCGTGCCGCCCGCGGGCACGGCGGCGCGCAGCTGCGCGTCGAAGCCGGGGTTGAGCGCCATGCCCGGCCACTGCTTCCAGGCCACGGCGGCGGCGCCGGGCACTTGGCCGACCCATTCGCGCTCGGCGTCGGTGCGCACGTCCACCAGCACGGCTTCACCGCGCTGCACCCACTGCCAGGCCAGCGGCGGCGGAACATCGCCCGCATAGCCCTCGGCCGCGCGCGGCGCCTGCAGCGCGGCACCCTCGGCGTCGTGGCGCAGGCCCGAGCGCAGGTTGGCGGGCACGGCTTCGTCGATGCGCCCGGGGCGCGGCAGGTCCAGTCCCTGCATCAGCGCGACGAACTCGGCCTCGCTGCGGCCGGCCACGCGCGCGTTGCCGGCCTTCTCGGCAGCGATGCTCGAATGGCTGCGGCCGTGGTAGTCGTGGCCGGGCCAGACGGTGGTGTCGCCCGGCAGCGCGAACAGCACCTCGGTGAGGCTGCGGTAGAGCGCGTGCGCGTCGCCGGACTGGAAGTCGGTGCGGCCGCAGCCGTTGATGAGCAGCGTGTCGCCCGTGAAGACGTGGCTGCGCCACACATAGGACATGCTGCCCGCCGTGTGCCCCGGCGTGTGCAGTGCGCGCAGCTGCTCGCCGCCAAAGTCGAGCGTGTCGCCGTGCTGCAACTGCACGGCGGCCGTGCCGATGCCGCAGTCCGCGGGCGCGGCCGTGCGTGCGCCGGTGTGCTCGGCCAGCAGGCCGGCGCTGGTGATGTGGTCGGCATGGGCGTGGGTTTCCACGGCCCAGCGCAGTGTGAGGCCGCGTGCCTGCAGCGCCGCCAGGTCGCGCTCGAGCTGCGCATCGACCGGGTCGATGATCAGCGCCTCGCGCGTGGCGCTGTCGTGCAGCAGGTAGGTGTACGTGCTCGAGGCCGGGTCGAAGAGTTGCAGCGGAATCATGGGGCGGACCGGTTCGGAGAAAGGGCAAAGGCGCTGGCACCGTGCGCAGCAAATGCATTGTGGACCGCGCCGGCGCCGCGTCAAGCGGCTGCGCACGCGCCGTGCACCGGGTCGGCATTTTTAGGCGAAATAAGCCTCAAACGCTTACCCACACTGTGCAAGCAGCTATTTTTTCAATAGCATATCAATCCCAGCGCGGCGCCGGCTCGTCGCGCAGGCAGCGGCGCAGCGCGGCGTGGTCGGGCACCACGGTGGCCACGGTGCTCCAGAAGCGCGGGCTGTGGTCCATCACGCGCAGGTGGGCCAGCTCGTGCGCCACGACGTAGTCGATGACGGCGGGGCGGTAGTGCAGCAGCCGCCAGTTCAGGCGGATGGAGCCGTCGGTCTTGGCGCTGCCCCAGCGCGTCTGCGCGTTGGACAGGCGCAGGCGGCTCCAGCGCACACCGAGCAGCGGCGCGAAGTGGTCGAGCCGTTCGGTGAAATGCGCGCGCGCCTGGTGCATGAGCCAGGCCTGCACCGCGTCGCGGACCTGCGCCGCGCCGGCGCTGGCGGGCAGGCCGATGCGCAGCTCGGCGGGCGCGCCAGCGGCTGCCGCGCGCAGCACGCCGGCCACGCCCTGGGCCGGGTCGAGCACCACCGTGAGCGGCGCGCCCAGGTAGGGCAGCGCGGCGCCGTCCTGCCAGCGGATGCGCGCGTGCTCCTCGCGCTGCTGGCGCTCGCGCGCCTCGGCGAGCTTGCGCAGGATCCAGCCCGATTTGCGCCGCAGCGCATCGTCCACCGCGGCCAGCGTGACCCCGGTGGGGGCGCGCACCGAGAGGCCGTCGGCGCTCACCGTGAAGCCGATGCTGCGCCGGCGCACGCGCTGCAGCGCGTAGGCCACCACGGCGTCGCCCAGCCGCAGCTCGCGGCGGGCCTGCGGGTGGCGAAAGCTCGCGGGGGCCAGCAGCTCGCCGAGCGACAGCGGGGGCGGAGGCGGAGGCGGAGGTGGGGACTTTTGCGGAGGCTCGATTGCTACGCTTTCAGGAGCTTTCAGCGCTTTCCCTGCATGGGCTGGAGGCTGTTTTGGCGTGAAGCCCTGCGCCGGCGGATCGAACAAGTCCAGCACCAGTTGGATCAAGGACATGGAGGGGGGTCTTTTCAAACGCCAGCGCAGACAGGGCGAGCGCTGGCAGCGGCTGTGTCTATCGCCTCAAGGCAGCGGTGGCGGCGCAGGCAGGGCGCTGTCGTGCGCCAGCAACTCTTCGGCAAAGGCCGCCAGGCTGGCGTGCGCACGCGTGCCCGGGGGCCATTCGGGGGGCAGCGCCGCCGCGGGGTCGAGCCCAGCGGCGGCGCCCGTGCACACCAGGTGCAGCGGGGCGCCGAATGCCGCACCGGCCTGCAGGTGGGCGATGCAGCTGCCCACCACGCACACCTCGTGCGCATCCACGCCGTAGCGCTCGCAGATCTGCTCGAATAGGCCTGTGGCGGGCTTGCGGCAGTGGCAGGCTTCGTCGGGCGCATGGGGGCAATAGAACACGGCGTCGATGCGCCCACCCATGGCCGCCAGCTGGCGGTGCATGCCGCCATGGATGGCGTTGAGCGCGGCCACGTCGAACAGGCCGCGCCCCAGGCCCGGCTGGTTGGTGGCGATGACCACGCGCCAGCCGCCATGGTTGAGCCGGGCAATGGCGGCGAGCGCGCCAGGCACCGGTTTCCAGTCGTCGGGGCTGGCGATGAAAGGCTCGTCCCCCAGCGCGTTGATGGTGCCGTCGCGGTCAAGAATGGCGATTTTCATGGCGCGATTATCAAAGCAAAGCGCCCGGCGACGCCTGGGCCTGGGGCGGCACCGGCGTGGGCAGGGCCTGCCAGCCGGTCACGAATAGGCCTTGGTAGCGCCCGCGCGCCCACTGCAGCACCACGCGCTGGCCCGGGCGCCACTGCGTGGCCTGCGGGTCGTCGATCAGCACCTGCTGCGGCTGTGCGAGCGTGTCCACGCGCAGCACCAGCAGCGTGCCGCCGGGGCCGCGCGCGCTGGGCGCCTGCGCGCGGCTGCCCAGCACCTGGGCCTGCACCGGCGCCAGCGGCTGCG
>NZ_MWOM01000095.1:0-11869 GCF_012931925.1 Acidovorax sp. SRB_24 | reverse complement strand
GAAGCGCGCGTGGACTGGGTCAATGCCGCCTGTCTGGTGCTGCCTACCTCGGCATGGGGGGCCGTGGGTGGTTTTGACGAGGCCTACTTCATGTACTGTGAAGATGTGGATCTGTGCCTGCGCCTGCGCCTGGCGGGTCTGGCCCTGGTGCGTGTCTCGAAACGTGTATTGCATGCAGGCGAGCGCGCCAGCCACAGGCGCTGGGCGCATCTGCGCTGGCATCTGATCAGTCTGCTGCACCTGTGGCGTTCCCCGGTCTATCGACGGGCGCGCCAATTGTTACGTGCGGAGGGTGGAGGCGCGGGTACCATCGGCGGCTCATGATTTGGTTGTCTGTGGTGGCTTTTCTGGTGGCGGCGCTGGCTGCAGGCGGTGTCGTGCGCTGGCTCAGCGGACACGCTTCTAGATATGGCAACGGCATGCCGCAGCGGTTTCACCTGGGCGATGTGCCGCGCCTGGGTGGCGCTGCCATTTTGCTGGGATTGGCCTGTGGCTGGGTTCTGGGATGGATGCAGTCTGCTTTGCTGGGTGATCCGGGGTCACTGCGCCTAGGCAACGGCGTCGGGGGCTGGCTGGTAGTGTTGCTGCCGGCCGCCGCGGGTGGCATTGCCGAAGACATGACGCAGCGCTTGGCCGTGCGCTATCGCCTGGCGCTCACTGGCATGTCTGGCGTATTGGCGGTGTTGCTGCTCGACATGACTGTGCCGCGCCTGGGACTGCCCTGGCTGGATGCCCTGCTGACCGCCGCGCCGTGGCTGGGCTGGGGCATCGCCCTGTTGGCAGTGGCGGGTTTGCCCCACGCGTTCAACATCATCGACGGGTACAACGGCCTCTCGGGCATGGTGGCGCTGATTGTTTGTCTGGCGCTGGCGCATGTGGCCTTGCAGGTTGGTGACCGGTCGCTGGCGACCATGCTGTTATGCATGGCAGGGGCCACGGGTGGGTTTCTGGTGTGGAATTACCCGCGCGGTGTGCTGTTTGCCGGCGACGGTGGTGCGTATATCTGGGGCGTGGTGATTGCGTTGGCGAGCATTTCGCTGGTGCAGCGCAACGCCGACGTCTCGCCCTGGTTTCCGCTGTTGCTGCTGATCTACCCCGTGTGGGAAACCCTGTTCTCGATCTACCGCAAATTGGTGCGCGGCGTCTCGCCCGGGGTGGCGGATGCGCTGCATTTTCACCAGCTGATCTACCGGCGCATCGTGCGCAGCGTGTTTGCAGGGGACGACACGGCGCGGCGCATGCTCATGCGCAACAACCGCACCTCACCGTATCTATGGGCATTCACGCTGCTGACAGTCGTGCCGGCACTGTTGTTTTGGCGAGTGACCCCGGTGCTGATGGCATTTTGCGTCCTCTTTGGGGTGACCTACGTGCTGGCCTATTTCGCCATCGTGCGCTTCAAGGTGCCAGGCTGGCTCAGGCGCTGAAACGGACACAGGCGCTGCATTCGGCCGGGCCGTGGTTGCGCCCTTGGTCGAAGCTCAATCGGGGGCATGGTGCTTCAGGACATGTACGAGTGCCCGCGGTGTTCGGCCCGCAGCACTACGCCTTGCTGCCGCGCCCTGAACTGCTGCCCACCGTGCTGCTGGACTGGCTGCGCCGTCTGGTAGCGCACTGATACAAGCCGCTGCCCTGCCTTTCTTGGATGGGGCACAATTTGCCCCTCTTTTGTTTTCACCCGACGGCCTGTCTCCATGAACGACCCTTCCCCCGACCCCGACCTGTCCCACATCGGCCCCCGCGAAAAAGCCGAAATCCTGGCCCAGGCACTGCCCTACATCCGCAAATTCCATGGCAAGACCATGGTCATCAAATATGGCGGCAACGCCATGACCGATCCGGCCCTGCAGGCCGACTTTGCCGAGGACGTGGTGCTGCTCAAGCTGGTGGGCATGAACCCGGTGGTGGTGCACGGCGGTGGGCCGCAGATCGAGACGGCGCTGAACCGCCTGGGCAAGAAGGGCGAGTTCATCCAGGGCATGCGCGTGACCGATGCCGAGACCATGGAAGTGGTCGAGTGGGTGCTGGCCGGCGAGGTGCAGCAGGACATCGTGGGCCTGATCAACCAGGCCGGCGGCAAGGCCGTGGGCCTGACGGGGCGCGACGGTGGCCTGATCCGGGCGCAGAAACTCAAGATGCTCGACAACAAGGACCCGTCGATCGAGCACGACGTGGGCCAGGTGGGCGACATCGTCTCCATCGACCCGAGCGTCGTCAAGGCGCTGCAGGACGACGCCTTCATCCCCGTCATCAGCCCCATCGGATTTGGCGAAGAGAACGAGAGCTACAACATCAACGCCGACGTGGTGGCCAGCAAGCTCGCCACCGTGCTGCAGGCCGAAAAGCTGGTGCTGCTGACCAACACGCCGGGCGTGCTCGACAAGGCCGGCCAACTGCTGACCGACCTGACCGCGCGCGAGATCGACGCGCTGTTCGCCGACGGCACCATCTCGGGCGGCATGCTGCCCAAAATCGCCGGCGCGCTGGACGCGGCGCGCGCGGGCGTGAACGCCGTGCACATCATCGATGGCCGCGTCCCGCACGCCATGCTGCTCGAGATCCTGACGGACCAGGCTTACGGCACGATGATCCGTTCGCACTGAAATGGCCCCCACCGCCGCCCGCTGCGCAGGGTTCCCTTCCCCCGAAGGGGGCCGCGTTTGGCCTTGGCGCGGGCCGGTGGCGGCACATGGCTTTCCTGGCACCACAAGACGGTAGGCAGACCATGCGCCTCTTATTGGTTGAGGACGACGGGATGGTGGCCAGCGGCATCAAGCTGGGCCTGTCCGACGCCGGCTACGCGGTCGACTGGGTCGGCAGCGGCGAGCGGGCCGAGGAGGTGCTGCAAAGCGAAGCGTTCGACATTGCCGTGGTCGACATCGGCCTGCCCGGCATCGACGGGCTGGAGCTCACGCGCCGACTGCGCCGCCCCGACATGGCCAGCCACGCCATGCCGGTGCTCATCCTGACCGCGCGCGACGCCCTGCACGACCGCGTGCAGGGGCTGGACCTGGGCGCGGACGACTACATGCTCAAGCCCTTCGAGCTGCCCGAGCTGCTGGCGCGCCTGCGCGCGCTGCTGCGCCGCTCGCAGGCCGCCACCACGGCGGTGCTCAGCTTCGGTCCGGTGGAGTTGGACACGGCCCACCGCTGTGCCTGGGTGCGCACCGGCGTGGGTGCCGACGCCGTGCGCCAGCCCCTGGAGCTTGGGCCGCGCGAATGGACCGTGCTCGAATACCTGCTGATCCATGCGCCCAAGCCTGCCAGCAAGGACAAGCTGCTGCAGGCGCTCACGGGCTGGGACAAGGAGATCACGCCCAACGCGGTCGAGGTCTACGTGTCGCGCCTGCGCGGCAAGCTCGAACCCCATGGCGTGGCGCTGCGCTCCATCCGGGGCTTTGGCTACCGGCTGGAGCTGCACCTGGCTCCTTAGCCACTGCCCGTCAGGGAGATGCCCGCCATGACCGCGAACCTGCGCAACCGGCTGCTGTTGCTGTTGTTGCTGCCGCTGTGCGCGCTGGCGCTGGTGGGCATGTGGGTGGATTACCGCTCGGCCGCCGAGGCGGCCACCCAGCACGACCAGCGCCTGCTGCGGCTCTTGCCGGTGCTGGCCGACTCGGTGCTGGCGCCGCCGCGCCAGGGCGATCCGCCGCTGTTGCTGCTGGCCCCGCCGGTGGCGGAGTTTCTGCGCCAGAAGTCGGCCTACGCGGGCTTCAGCGTGCGCGACGCCCAGGGCCGGTTGCTGCTGGGCGATGCCTGGGTGCGCGGCGCGCTGCCCAGCACCCACGCGCCCGAATTCCACAGCGAAGAGCTGGACGGCGTGACCTACCGCGTGGCCGTGCAGCGCGGCCCCACCGCGGCGGGCGAGCTGGTGGTGGCGCTGGCCGACGGCTCCGACCCGCGCCAGCAGTGGGCGCAGCTGCTGCTGGTGCGCGTGCTGCTGCCGAACCTGGTGCTGGTGGCGGCGGCGGCCCTGGCCATCCACTGGGCGGTGCGGCGCGCGTTCAAACCGCTGGTGGACCTGACCGAAGCCGTTGAGCGCCGCTCGCCGCGCGACCTCAGTGCCATCGACGAGGCTGCCTCGCCGGTCGAGGTGCGCCCCCTCGTGCACTCGCTCAACCAGCTGTTTGCCCTGGTCGAGGCGCAGGCCGAGGGCCAGCGCCGCTTTGTTGCCGATGCGGCGCACCAGCTGCGCACGCCGCTGGCCGGCCTGCAGGCGCAGGTGGAGGCCTGGGCGCTGATGGCGCGCGCGGGCGCGCATCCGGACCTGGGTGGCAATGAGTTGGATAAAAAAGTGCCTCCAGCGCATGCCCATCAAGCGCATGCAGCTATTACTTTGAGAGCGAACGAAATCGAGAAGCTGCGCGATGCCACGCGCCGCACCTCCCAATTGGCGCACCAGTTGCTGGCCCTGTCGCGCGCCGATGCGCGCAGCCTCGAGGCGCAGGCGCCCCAGCGCGTGGACCTCAAGGACCTGTGCGAGTCCCTGCTCGAGATGTACCTCGACGCCGCCATGGGAAAGGGCCTGGACCTGGGGGTCGAGGTGCACCCCGCGCATGTCACGGGCCACGGCTGGCTGCTGCGCGAGCTGCTGTCCAACCTGGTCGACAACGCCATCCAGTACACGCCCGCCGGCGGCAGCGTGACCATCCGCTGCGGCCTGCAACCGGCCGGCGGTGGCGGTGGTGCGTGCGCCTTTCTGCAGGTCGAGGACAACGGCCCCGGCGTACCGCAGGCCGAGCGCGCGCGCGTCGTGCAGCGCTTCTACCGCGTGCCCGGCACCCAGGGGGAGGGGACGGGCCTGGGCCTCGCGATCGCCGATGAGATCGCGCGCGTGCACGGCGCCGCGCTCACGCTCGGCAGCGGCGCGCATGGGCAGGGCCTGCGCGTGACCCTGGTGTTTGCCGCTTGAGGCGCTGGAGGGCCGCGGCGGCCGAAGGGGCGCATGGCGTGTGCGAGAATCAATTGCACACATTTCTTGCCTATGTCCGAACTTGCTCCCCTCTCTGAAATCGACGCCATCGAAGCCTCTGCAGGCGAAACCCCCGCGGCGCGCAAGCGGCCCAAGCCCGGCGAGCGGCGCGAACAGATCCTGCAGGCCCTGGCCGCGATGCTCGAGCAGCCCGGTGCCGAGCGCATCACCACCGCCGCGCTGGCGGCCCGCCTCGCGGTGAGCGAGGCCGCGCTGTACCGGCACTTTGCCAGCAAGGCGCAGATGTTCGAAGGCCTGATCGACTTCATCGAGCAGACCGTGTTCACCCTGGTGGCGCAGATCGTCGGGCAGGGCGTGCCCGACCCCGCACAGCCGGCCAGCGAAGGGGCGCGCCAGGCGGCCCGCGTGGTGGCCCTGCTGCTGCAGTTCGGCGAGCGCAATCCCGGCATGGTGCGTGTGATGGTGGGCGACGCACTGGTGTTCGAGCACGAGCGCCTGCAGCAGCGCATGAACCAGTTCTTCGACCGCATCGAGTCCACCCTGCGCCAGTGCCTGCGCCCCGCCGCCGGGGCCGCCGGCTCGGCCACGCCCAGCGTGGACGCGCATGTGGCGGCCAGCGTGCTCACCGCCTTCGCCCTGGGCCGGCTGCAGCGCTTCGCGCGCTCGGGCTTTCGGCGCCAGCCCACCGAGCACCTGGAAGCGAGTCTTGCGCTGATGATCTGAGCTGCGGCATACTGCAGCCTTTAGCCCGCCTATGGCGGGCTTTGTTTTTTATTCGCCCGGCCGCACAAGCTTGGGCGCAGGCCAACGTGATCGCAGGCCGACTTCCCCATGAGAATTTGGTATTTCTGCCTCCGCGTGCCTTTTGCCGCGCTGGTAGCAAGCATTTTTGTGTTGCTGGTCTGCATGCGTCTGAAGATGATGCAGGATTACTCGGTCATGCTCGATTGCGGTAACTGCTTGGTCTACCCGTCGCTTTGGCATGAAACGCAACTGATGCTGGGCATGCTGTGCGTGGACCTGGCGGCGCGACGCTGGTTGGCGCGCGGCGCCTGGCTGGTGCGTCTGCTGCTGCTGGCCTGTCTGCTGATCTGGGTGCTGGACTTCTGGGTTCTGAAGAGTTTTCTGGTGCGGCTGGACTGGCGCGAGGCGCAGAAGTTCTGGCGCGATATCGACTCGGCCGGTTTTTTCCTGCGGCTGTTCGCCAGCCAGGCCCTTTGGCGCGTGATGGTCAGCGCGCTGGGCGTCTTGGTCGTGCTGTGCGTGGCGGTCGGCTACCTGCGCCAGGGGCGGCTGCGTCATCCTGGCTGGCTGCTGCCGCTGGCCGGGGGGCTGTTCGGTCTGAGCCTGCTGTTCGGTCCCGAGCCGCACTTCCACTATGTCTATGTGCGCAATGCACTGGCGGCCTTCATTGATCCGTCGACGCTGTACCGCGAATATTCGGCGCCATGGGTCGAGCAGCACACGCCGCGGCTGCGCAAGGCGGCGGGAGCGAAGATCTGTACCGCGCAATTCGTCTCTGGCCCCCGACCCGTCCAGGTGGTGCTGGTGGTGGTGGAGTCCTTGTCTAGCTACCAGAGCCAGGCGTTTGGCGGTATCCACGATTGGACGCCCCAACTGGACCGCTGGTCGGCCAAGGGGCGCCGCTTCACCCACTTCCTGGCCAACGGCAAGACGACCGAGGATGGTTTGTTCGCGCTGTTGACAGGGCGACCGGCCATTTTGCAGAGCGGACGCAAGACCGTCTACGAATCCGATCTGGATCCGGCCCGTCCCACGTTGCCCCAGTTGCTCTACCAGGCCGGCTATGTCACCGCTTTCATGACCACGGGCAATCTGGCCTTCATGCAAAAAGGCGTGTGGCTGGAGCAGATCGGTTTCCAGACTATCTCGGGGCATGACGCGCCGTTTTATGACGGCATGCCGCGCTACCACTTCGACGCTCCCGTCGATGCGGCCTTGTACGGCAATGCGCGGCAGTGGATGCGGAAGCAGGCGGAGCAGCCGTATTTTTTGGTGCTGGAGACGGTGTCCTCGCACCAGCCCTATTTCGACCCGATACGGCAAAAGTCTTCGATCGAGGGCGCCTTCCGCTATACCGATGCAGCGCTGGGCGATTTCCTTGACCAGCTGGAGGCCGACGGGTTTTTCGAGAATGGTTTGGTGATTGTGACGGGCGACCACCGTGCCATGGTGCCGTCGAGCGCGCAGGAGCGCGAGCGCCTGGGTGAGGACCATCTCTCGCGTATTCCGTTGCTGATGCTGGGCCATTCAGCCCCTGCAGGGCGGGAGCGTGGGTATTTTTCGCAGCAAGACCTGCTTCCGTCTTTGCAGCAGCAGTTGTTGCGCGGCGAAACTTGCCGCTATCCGGGGCAGGGGCTGTGGAATGAGGGGCACACGGCTGCGGCCAAATGCGTGTTCACTGCGCGCGCTCAGCATCCCGACAGCGTGTTCATGCAATGTGGCGAACGCGTGCGCGAGGTGCGCCTGGAGGCCGAGGATACGCATTTTGTCGGCCTGCAGGGACCCACGCCCTATCTTGACGCCATTCATGTGCAGCGCATGCCGGTGCACCTGCGTCCGCCACTCAACGAGCCGGCCGTTCCTTGAACGGGTTCTGACCTGCTGCCATCCAGTGTTGGAAGCCGCACGCTATTTTTCCTGGGGAATTTCGCCATGGAGGAAATTTGCTGCAGAATAGAACGATCGTTCGTTTTTCTTTGCGCAATGCCTTCAAACCTCGGTTCTTCCACTCTCCAGCGCGTGTCGCGCACGCGCGGCCAAGGCGGGCGCACGCTGCAAAAAGGGCAGCAGACGAAGGCAGCGATCGTTGAAGCCGCCCTGGGCCTGGCCACGCACATTGGCCTGGAGGGCCTGTCGATCGGGGCCTTGGCCGACATCACGGGCATGAGCAAGTCGGGCGTGTTCGCCCACTTTGGCTCGCGCGAGGAGCTGCAGATCTCGGTGATCCACGAATACCACCAGCGCTTCGAGCAGGAGGTGTTCTACCCGGCCCTGGCCGCGCCCCGCGGCGTGGCGCGCCTGCGCGCGATGTTCGACCACTGGATGAAGCGCACCTCGGTCGAGATCGACTCGGGCTGCATCTACATCAGCGGCGCGATCGAGTTCGACGAGCGCACCGGCCCGGTGCGCGACGCGCTGGCGCAGTCCGTGATGGCCTGGCATGGCGCCATGAAGCGCGCCATCGGGCAGTGCCAGGCGCTGGACCAGCTGCGCGCCGACGTGGACGCGGACCAGATGCTGTTCGAGATCCACGGCCTCATCCTGGCGTTGCACTATGAGGCCCGCTTTCTGAAGAAACCCGGCTCCATCGGCCGGGCTCTCGCCGGTTTTGACAACATCCTGGCGCGCTTTGGCAGCGTGGCGGGCCCGTCCCCTGTTTCCATCCCCACCCCCAAGGAGTAAATCCATGCCCATCTACACGCCGCCGCTGCGCGACATGCAATTTGTCATGCACGAGGTCTTCCAGGTTGCCGACGAATTCAAGGCCTTGCCCAAGCACGCCGACGTGGACGTGGACACCATCAACGCGGTGCTCGAAGAGGCCGGCAAATTCGCCTCTGGCGTGGTGTTCCCGCTCAACATCAGCGGCGACGAAGAGGGCTGCACGCTTGACAAGGCCACGCACGAGGTGACCCCGCCCCAGGGCTTCAAGGAGGCCTACGCCCAGTTTGTCGAAGGCGGCTGGGCGGCGCTGTCGTGCGACCCCGGGTACGGCGGCCAGGGCCTGCCCTTCGTGCTCAACCAGTGCCTGTACGAAATGCTCAACAGTGCCAACCAGGCCTGGACCATGTACCCGGGCCTCTCGCACGGCGCCTATGAGGCGCTGCACGCGCACGGCACCGAGGAGCAAAAGCGCCTGTACCTGCCCAAGCTGACCAACGGCGAGTGGACCGGCACCATGTGCCTGACCGAAGCGCACTGCGGCACCGACCTGGGCCTGCTGCGCACCAAGGCCGAGCCCGTGCCCGGCGCGCCCGAGGGCACCTACGCGCTCACCGGCAACAAGATCTTCATCAGCGCCGGCGAGCACAACATGGCCAGCAACATCGTGCACCTGGTGCTCGCGCGCCTGCCCGATGCGCCCGCCGGCAGCAAAGGCATCAGCCTGTTCGCCGTGCCCAAGTTCAAGGTCAACGCCGACGGCTCGCTGGGCGAGCGCAACCCGATCTATTGCGGCGGCCTCGAGCACAAGATGGGCATCCACGGCAACGCCACGGCGCAGATCAACATCGACGGCGCCACCGGCACGCTGGTGGGCCAGCCGCACAAGGGCCTGGCCGCCATGTTCGTGATGATGAACGCCGCCCGCCTGGGCGTGGGCAACCAGTCGCTGGGCCTGACCGAGGTGGCCTACCAGAACGCGCTCGCCTATGCCAAGGACCGCATCCAGATGCGCAGCCTCTCGGGCACCAAGGACAAGAGCAAGCCGGCCGACCCGATCATCGTGCACCCCGACGTGCGCCGCATGCTGCTGACCGCCAAGGCCTACGCCGAGGGCGGCCGCGCGCTCGCGACCTACTGCGCCATCCTGATCGACAAGGAAGTGCACCACCCCGACGAGAAGGTGCGCAAGGACTCGGCCGAACTGGTTGCGCTGCTCACGCCCATCGTCAAGGCCTTCCTGACCGACAACGGCTGGACCGCCACCACGCTGTGCCAGCAGGTCTTTGGCGGCCACGGCTACATCAAGGAATGGGGCATGGAGCAGTTCGTGCGCGACGCGCGCATCAACATGATCTACGAAGGCACGAACGGCATCCAGGCGCTCGATTTGCTCGGCCGCAAGATCCTGGGCAACAACGGCGCCTCGCTCAAGAAGTTCGGCAAGCTGGTGGCCGCGCTGGTGCAGGAAGAGGGCGTGAACGAGAAGATGGCCGAGTTCATCAACCCGCTCGCCGGCCTGGCCGACCAGATGACAAAGTTCACCACCGAGCTGGGCTTCAAGGGCCTGCAGAACCCCGACGAGGTGGGCGCCGCCGCGGTGGACTATTTGCGCGTCGCCGGCCACCTGGTGTTTGGCTACTTCTTCGCGCGCATGGCGCAGGTGGCGCTGCGCGAGGTGGCGGCCGCTGAATCACAGGGCAAGCCGGCCGACCCGTTCTACCAGGCCAAGCTGCAGACGGCACGCTTCTACTTTGCCAAGCTGTTCCCCGAGACCGCCACGCTGATGCGCACCGCGCGCGCCGGTGCGGCCTCGCTGATGGACACGGACGCGGCACTCGCCTGAACCTCGCACCGCCATTTCAAGCTTTTTAGCACTGGAGCCCTTATGTACAAAGCGTTAGTAGCTATTTTTTGTGTAGCACTCTCCGCCCCCGCATGGGCCCAGATGAGCCCCGTGGGCCATTGGCAGACCTTTGACGAGAAGACCAAGGAGGTCAAGTCGCAGGTGCATATCAGCGAGTCCGACGGCGTGCTGAGCGGCAGGATCGAAAAGCTGCTGCGCAAGGACGCCAAGCAGGACGCCGTGTGCGACGAATGCAGCGACGACCGCAAGGGCAAGCCCATGCTGGGGCTCGAAATCATCCGGGGCGCCAAGAAGGCCGACGGCAAGGACGTGTGGGAAGGCGGCAAGATCCTCGACCCCGAAAACGGCAAGGCCTACACGCTGCGGATGACGCCCATCGAGGGCGGGCAGAAGCTCGAAGTGCGCGGCTCCATCGGCCCGTTCGGCCGCACCCAGACCTGGGTGCGCACGCAATAAACCAGGAAAGAACCGATGTCCCGTTTCAATGTGAAAAAAGTCGCCGTGCTCGGCGCCGGCGTGATGGGCGCGCAGATCGCTGCCCACCTCGTCAACTGCAAGGTGCCGGTGGTGCTGTTCGACCTGCCGGCCAAGGACGGCGCTAAGAACGGCATCGTCACCAAGGCCGTGGAAGGGCTCAACAAGCTCAAGCCCGCCCCGCTCGGTGTGCAGGAGGACGCCGCGCTGATCCAGCAGGCCAACTACGAAGAGCACCTGGAGCTGCTGCGCGGCTGCGACCTCGTCATCGAGGCGATTGCCGAGCGCATGGACTGGAAGCTCGACCTGTACCAGAAGATCGCGCCGTTCGTGGCGCCACACGCCATCGTCGCGAGCAACACCTCGGGCCTGTCGATCACGAAACTGAGCGAGGCGCTGCCCGCGGCGATCCAGCCGCGCTTTTGCGGCATTCACTTCTTCAATCCGCCGCGCTACATGCACCTGGTGGAGCTGATCGACACGCCCACCACCGCGCCCGACGTGCTCGACCAGCTCGAAGCCTTCGCCACGAGCGGCCTGGGCAAGGGCGTGGTGCGCGCGCACGACACGCCCAACTTCATCGCCAACCGCGTCGGCATCGCCGGCATGCTCTCGACCATGAAGGAGGCCGAGAACTTCGGCCTCACGTTCGACGTGGTCGACGACCTCACGGGCAAGAAGCTCGGCCGCGCGAGCAGCGGCACCTTCCGCACCGCCGACGTGGTGGGTCTGGACACCATGGTCCACGTCATCCAGACGCTGCAGGACAACCTGAGCCTGGACACCGATCCGTTCTACGGCAGCTACGGCACGCCCGCCGTGCTGCAGAAACTGCTCGACCTCAAGCAGCTGGGCCAGAAGACCCAAGCCGGTTTCTACAAGAAGGTCGGGCGCGACGTGCTGCGCTTCGACCTGGAGAGCGAAGACTATGTGCCCGGCGGCCAGAAGGCCGACGAGGTCTACGGCCGCATGCTCAAGCGCCCGGCCGCCGAGCGCCTGAAGCTGCTGCGCAACGCCGAAGGCGCGCAGGGCCAGTTCCTCTGGGCGATCCTGCGCAACAGCTTTCACTACGCCGCCGTGCACCTGGCCACGATCGCCGACAACGCGCGCGACGTGGACCAGGCGATGCGCTGGGGCTTTGGCCTGCAGCAGGGCCCGTTCGAGCTGTGGCAGGAGGCCGGCTGGCTCGA
>NZ_MWOM01000019.1:0-70224 GCF_012931925.1 Acidovorax sp. SRB_24 | reverse complement strand
TGGTCGGGGTGAGAGGATTCGAACCTCCGGCCTCTACGTCCCGAACGTAGCGCTCTACCAGGCTAAGCTACACCCCGATGGCTTTTTGCGCAGCGCGCTGCGTCAGGTGCGCCGTGCAAGAAGCTCAGCCGCCAATTGTAGCAAGTTTGAGGTGTATTCATTGGCGGGAAGCTGGTCCAGCGCGTCCATGGCGCGGCGTGCTTCTGCGGCTGCGGCATCGCGCGCCACACCGAGAGCGCCGGTCTCGCGCACGATGGCAACCACGCGTTCGAGCTGTTCTGTGCTGCCGTTTTCGATGGCATGGCGCACCGTGGCCGAGTCTTGCGCCGAGGCGCGCTGCATGGCGGCAATGAGCGGCAGTGTGGCTTTGCCTTCGCGCAGGTCGTCGCCCAGATTTTTGCCCATCTCGATGGCATCGCCGTCGTAATCCAGCACGTCGTCAATGATCTGGAAGGCAGTGCCGAGCGCCTGGCCGTAAGTGGCACACGCTTCTTCAACGGCCGGGGCGCTGCCGGCAAGCACGGCGGCGAGCCGGGCACTGGCTTCGAACAGCTTGGCTGTTTTGGAGCGGATCACACGCAAATAGCCGGCTTCGTCGAGCGAGGCGTCGTGCATGTTCATGAGCTGCAGCACTTCGCCTTCTGCGATCACGTTGGTCGCGTCGGCCAGGATCTGCATGATGCGCATGTTGTCCACGTCCACCATCATCTGGAATGCACGCGAGTGAAGAAAGTCACCCACCAGCACGCTGGCGGGGTTGCCAAAGGTTTCATTGGCCGTGGCGCGGCCGCGGCGCAGCGTGGAGGCATCGACTACGTCGTCGTGCAGCAGCGTCGCGGTGTGGATGAACTCCACTACCGCGGCCAGGGTGAAGCGCTGGCTGCCCCGGTACTCCAGTGCGCCGCACAACATCAGCAACAGGGAGGGCCTCAGCCGTTTGCCCCCTGCGGCAATGATGTATTGCGAAATCTGCCCGACCAGCGGCACGCCCGATGCCAGGCGCTGGGAGATGACACGGTCCACTTCGAACATGTCGCCTGCAATGAGGCCAAGAAGTGAATGGGCGAGTGGGGAGGGGGGGGTGGTGGCAATCAAGGTGGTGGTCACAAGCGTTGCCACGAATTATAGGAAGCTGTGTTGCGGATGTTTGCCGCGGTGGCAATGGCAAACAGCCGGCGTGGCGCAAAAAGGCATTGATGGTAGAATCTCGGGCTTCGCAGAAATTCGTCTGTGAAAACTCACAAAAAGTACCCTGGGGTACACAGAGTCAAAGAGGTCAACATGTACGCGGTCATAAAAACCGGCGGCAAGCAGTATCGCGTTGCTTCCGGCGAAAAAATTAAAGTAGAACAGATTGCTGCGGACGTAGGCCAGGAAATCGTCATCGACCAGGTTCTGGCCGTCGGAAACGGCGCCGAACTGAAGGTCGGTACGCCCCTGGTGTCCGGCGCAACCGTGAAAGCCACCGTTGTGGCGCACGGCAAGCACGACAAGGTGCACATTTTCAAGATGCGCCGTCGCAAGCACTATCAAAAACGCCAAGGTCACCGCCAGCAGTTCACCGAACTGCAAATCGGCGACATTGCTGCTTAAAGAAGGAGCTGAGTCATGGCACAGAAAAAAGGCGGCGGCTCTACGCGAAACGGGCGCGATTCCAAGCCCAAAATGCTCGGTGTGAAGGCTTTCGGTGGTGAACTGATCAGCGCCGGATCCATCATCGTGCGCCAGCGCGGCACTCAGTTCCACCCCGGCACCAATGTCGGCGTGGGCAAAGACCACACGCTGTTCGCCCTGGTAGACGGTCACGTGTCGTTTTCCCACAAGGGCGCGTTGTCCAAGCACATGGTCAACGTGACTGCAGCCTGAGGCTTCACCGCTTCTTGGCACCCTAAGCCCCGCTTGGTCGGGGCTTTGTTTTTTCGGGCGCGCAGCGCCGGTAGCGTCGCTGCATGCCGTTGCCCCGCACTGTCGGGGCTTTGTGCTTTTGGGGTGCTGCAGCGCCCGACTGGCTGCTGTTTTGTAAACTGGATACCTTATGAAGTTCGTCGACGAAGCCTACATAGACATTGCTGCCGGGGATGGCGGCAATGGTTGCGTGTCGTTCCGGCACGAAAAATACAAGGAATTCGGTGGCCCGAACGGCGGCGACGGCGGGCGCGGCGGACATGTGTTCGCGGTTGCCGACCCGAACCTGAATACGCTGGTGGATTTCCGCTATGCGCGCCGCCATGAAGCCAAGCGGGGTGAGCATGGCATGGGTTCGGACATGTTCGGCGCGGCGGGCAGCGACATCGCGCTCAAGATGCCCGTGGGCACCATCATCAGCGATGCCGAAACCGGCGAGGTGCTGTACGAATTGCTGGAGCCCGGCGAAGTCATCACCATCGCCAAAGGCGGCGACGGGGGCTTTGGTAACATGCGCTTCAAGAGCGCCATCAACCGTGCGCCGCGCCAGAAGACGCCGGGCTGGCCCGGCGACAAGAAGAGCCTCAAGCTCGAACTCAAGGTGCTGGCCGACGTGGGCTTGCTGGGCATGCCCAATGCGGGCAAGTCGACCTTCATTGCGGCGGTATCGAACGCCCGCCCCAAGATCGCCGATTACCCTTTCACCACGCTGCACCCCAACCTGGGTGTGGTGCGTGTGGCGCCCGAGCAGAGCTTTGTCGTGGCCGACATTCCGGGCCTGATCGAAGGGGCGTCTGAAGGCGCCGGCCTGGGCCACCAATTCCTGCGGCACCTGCAGCGCACGCGCTTGCTGCTGCACGTCGTGGACATGGCGCCGTTTGACGACAGCGTGGACCCGGTGGCGCAAGCCAAGGCGATCGTGGGCGAACTGAAGAAGTACGACAAAGCGCTCTACGAGAAGCCGCGCTGGCTGGTGCTCAACAAGCTCGACATGGTGGCCGCCGATGAGCGCGCCGCGCGCGTGGCCGACTTCGTCAAGCGCTTCAAGTGGAAGGGTCCGGTGTTCGAGATCTCGGCCCTGACGCGCGAAGGCTGCGAGGCACTGATCCACGCCATCTACCGCCACGTCAAAGCGCAGCAGGTCGCGGAGCAGGCGCCTGTGGCCGAGCTGGATCCGCGTTTTTCAGGCGACGCACCCGTTTGATAGGCTGCGGTGGACGGTTCAGTGAGCTATTGTTTTTATAGCATCTAGCGCTTTCTGCATAAGCGCTACAAGCCAAAATGACCGAAAAAATGATCTCTGGTGTGCTGCGCGATGCCCGCCGCATTGTCGTGAAGGTGGGCTCCAGCCTCGTGACGAACGAGGGACGGGGCCTCGACGAGGCCGCGATTGGCGAATGGAGCCGCCAACTGGCCGCGCTGGTGCGCGGCGACGATGGCGCGGGGCGACGCGAGGTCATCATGGTTTCGAGCGGTGCGGTGGCCGAAGGCATGAAGCGCCTGGGCTGGACTGTGCGCCCGCGGGAAATCCATGAGCTGCAGGCGGCGGCCGCCGTGGGGCAGATGGGCCTGGCCCAGATGTACGAGACCAAGCTGCGCGAGCAAGGCATGGGCAGCGCGCAGGTGCTGCTCACGCACGCCGATCTGGCCGACCGCGAGCGCTACCTGAACGCGCGCTCGACGCTGCTCACGCTGCTGGAGCTGGGCGTGGTGCCCGTCATCAACGAGAACGACACCGTCGTCAACGACGAAATCAAGTTTGGCGACAACGATACGCTGGGCGCGCTGGTGGCGAATTTGGTCGAGGCCGACGCGCTGGTCATCCTGACCGACCAGAAGGGCTTGTTCACGGCCGATCCGCGCCGCGATCCGGCGGCGCAGTTTGTGCACGAGGCGCGTGCGGGCGACCTGGCGCTGGAGGCCATGGCCGGCGGGGCTGGCTCCAGCATTGGCCGTGGCGGCATGCTCACCAAGATCCTGGCGGCTAAGCGCGCCGCCGGCTCGGGCGCCTCCACCGTGATCGCCTGGGGCCGTGAGCCCGATGTGCTGCTGCGCCTGGCGCGGGGCGAGGGCATCGGTACCTTGCTCGTTGCGCAAACGGCCAAGACCCAGGCACGCAAGCAATGGATGGCCGACCACCTGCAGCTGCGCGGCGCGGTGGCGGTGGATGCAGGGGCCGCGACCAAGCTGCGCGCCGAAGGCAAAAGCCTGCTGCCCATCGGCATGACCGCCGTGGAAGGGGACTTCTCGCGCGGCGACGTGATTGCTGTGCGCGATCCGGCTGGCGCAGAGATTGCCCGCGGTCTGGCGAACTACGCCAGTGCCGAGGCACGGCTGCTGTGCCGCAAGCCTTCATCCGAGTTTGAAAGGCTTCTGGGATACGCTGCGGAGCCCGAGATGGTGCACCGCGACAACCTGGTGTTGATGGGGGGATAGACGCCTGCGGGCCGCGCGCGCCTGCCACGGTGGGCCTGTGCGCTGCAGCTAGCGCCATGGCATGGCCAGGCAATCCTCTGTTGTCTCTCAAGAGCGCGCGTCGGGGAAGCGGTTCTGCCGGTCCTGCGGCAGTTCCAGGGATTCGCTGGGCGCGGCCAAGCCGCTTTGCGGGTCGGGGTCGAAACTCGCGCCGGGCGGCAATTCCATGCCAGGCTGCAGCAGCAGCGAACTGCTGCGGTGCATGGCGAGGCCGGCAATGTCGTGCTCGCGTGTGCGCATGCCGCTGCGCAGATAGCGGTTGCGCGGTTCATGGCGCGGCAGAAAACGCGCCAGCTCGGTCAACGCCATTTCATAGACGCCGCGCTTGAATTCCACCACCACGTCGAGCGGAACCCAATAATCGTTCCAGCGCCAGGCATCGAATTCAGGGTGGTTGGTGGCACGCAGATTCAAATCCCAGTCGTAACCCATCAGCTGCAGCAAATACCAAATTTGCTTCTGGCCCTTGTAGTGGCCGCGCGCATCGCGGCGGATGTACCGGTCTGGCACCTCGTAGCGCAACCAGTCCCGGGTGCGGGCAACCACGCGTACATGGTTTGGCTGCAGTCCCACCTCTTCGTGCAGTTCACGGAACATGGCCTGCTCGGGGGATTCGCCCCGGTCAATGCCACCCTGCGGAAACTGCCAGCTGTGGGTGCGTATGCGTTTGCCCCAGAACACCTGGTTTTTCTGGTTGAGCAGGATGATGCCGACGTTCGGCCGAAAGCCGTCCCGGTCAAGCATAATCGAACCCCAAAATCTATAGTTGTGTCCATTATGCACGGCCCCTCGGGCGCGGCAATGGGACCCATCTCCATTGGCCTGATATTGCACCGATGAAAGCTTCCCAGTTCTTTATTTCCACCCTCAAAGAAGCTCCGGCCGACGCCGAAGTGGTCAGCCACCAGCTCATGACACGGGCCGGTCTCATCAAAAAACTGGGTGCGGGCATTTACAACTACATGCCGATGGGTTTGCGGGTGGTGCGCAAGGTCGAAGCCATCGTGCGCGAGGAAATGAACCGCGCAGGTGCCGTCGAGCTGGCCATGCCGGTGGTGCAGCCCGCTGAACTGTGGCAGGAGACGGGCCGCTTCGAGAAAATGGGGCCTGAGCTGCTGCGCATCCACGACCGCCACGGGCGCGACTACGTGGTCCAGCCCACCAGCGAAGAAGTGGTGACCGACATCGCGCGCCAGGAACTGCGCAGCTACAAGCAGCTGCCCAAGAATTTCTACCAGATCCAGACCAAGTTCCGCGACGAGCGCCGGCCGCGATTTGGCCTGATGCGCGGGCGCGAATTCACCATGAAAGACGCCTACAGCTTCGACCGCGACCCGGCCGCGGCCAAGGCCAGCTACCAGGTCATGGCGCAGGCCTACCGCCGCATCTTCGACCGCTTTGGCCTGACCTACCGCGCCGTGGCCGCCGACAGCGGCGCCATTGGCGGCGATTTGAGCGAAGAATTCCAGGTGATCGCCGCCACGGGCGAGGACGCCATCGTCTACTGCCCGGGCAGCGACTACGCCGCCAACCTGGAAAAGGCCGAGGCGCTGGCGCCCGCTGGTCCGCGCGCTGCTCCCGCACAGGCCCTGGCCAAGACGCCGACCCCCGGCAAGAGCACCTGCGCCGACGTGGCCGACCTGCTGGGCGTGCCGCTGCAAACCACGGTGAAATCGCTGGTGCTCGCCACCGACGAAACCAATGACACCGGCGAAATCGTGAAAAGCCAGGTCTGGCTGCTGCTGCTGCGCGGCGACCACGACATGAACGAGATCAAGGTCGGCAAGGTGCCGGGCCTGGGCGGCGGTTCGCGCTTTGCCACCCAGGGCGAGATCGAGGAGCACTTTGGCTGCAAGCCCGGTTATCTGGGCCCGATGGGCCTGAAGAAGCCGGTCCACATCGTGGTGGACCGCGAAGTGGCGCTGATGGCCGACTGGATCTGCGGCGCCAACGAAGCCGATTTCCACATGACCGGCGTGAACTGGGGCCGCGACCTGCCCGAGCCCCACCTGGTGGCCGACATCCGCAACGTGGTGGCCGGCGACGCCTCGCCCGACGGCAAGGGCGTGCTGGCCATCGAGCGCGGCATTGAGGTCGGCCATGTGTTCTACCTCGGCACCAAATACAGCCAAGCCATGAACGCCAGCTTCCTCGGCGAAGACGGCAAGCCGGCCTTCTTTGAAATGGGGTGCTACGGCATCGGGATCACGCGCCTGCCGGCCGCCGCCATCGAGCAAAACCACGACGAGCGCGGCATCATCTGGCCCGACGCGATTGCGCCGTTCACCGTCGTGCTGTGCCCGATCACGCCGGACCGCTTCCCCGACGTCAAGGCCGCGGCCGACCGGCTCTACGCCGACCTGCTGGCCGCGGGCGTGGACGTGATCCTCGACGACCGCGGCGAGCGGCCCGGCGCCATGTTCGCCGACTGGGAGCTGATCGGCGTGCCGCACCGCGTGACCATTGGCGACCGTGGCCTCAAGGAAGGCCAGGTCGAATACCAGCACCGCCGCGACAGCGCAGCCACCAAGGTCGCCACCGCCGACATCCTGGCCCATCTCCAGGGCCGGCTGGCCGCATGAGCCTGGGGGGGCTTTCGCGGCGCGCCTGCCTGGCACCGCTGGCCCTGGGGCCCGCGGCTTGGCTGGGCCTGCCCGCGCAGGCCCATGCGGGCAGCCAGCTCGAAGAGCCCTTGATGGACTCGGTGCGCACCGCGCTGAGTTCCGCCATCGCCAACCAGGCACCGCCCGAGCCCGAATTCGCGAGCACCGAGGCGCGCCTGCTGTACCTGCGCTGGCTGGCCACCATGAGCGATCGGCTGCGCCGGCGCAAGCCCGAATGGGAGGTGCGCCGCGATTTCCTGCAGACCGTGTGGTACGAAAGCCGGCGCGCCGGGCTCGACGTGTCGCTGGTGCTCGGCCTGATCCAGGTCGAGAGCGCGTTCCGCAAGTTCGCCGTCTCGAGCGTCGGGGCGCGCGGCTACATGCAGGTCATGCCGTTCTGGACCCGCGTCATCGGCGACGGCGACCCGGGCAAGCTGTTCCACATGCAGACCAACCTGCGCTTTGGCTGCGTGATCCTGCGCCATTATCTGGACCGCGAGCGCGGGGATCTGTTCATGACGCTGGGCCGCTACAACGGCAGCCGAGGCCGTGCCCCGTACCCAAATGCGGTGTTCACGGCGCAGCGCAGCTGGCTGTTCGACGGCCGCCTGGCGGGCTGACCGCCGGATTCAGGCCACCGGGGGCACGGCGCCGGTGCCCGCGCCCTCGGGCAGGCGCGACACCATCACCTGGTCGATGCGGTAGCGGTCCACGTCGAGCACTTCGAACTTGTAGCCGCCCCAGACCACGCTGTCGGTGCGCCGCGGCACGCGGCGCAGCATCACCATCAAGAAGCCCGCCAGCGTCTCGTACTCCGCCTCGTGCGGCAGCGCATCGAGCGCCAGGGCATGCAGCACGTCGCTGATCGGCGTCATGCCATCGATCAGCCAGGAATCCTCGTCGCGGCGCACGATCTGCTCCTCGTCGTCCGGTCCCACCAGGTCGCCCATCACAGTGCTCATCACATCGTTGAGCGTGACCACGCCGACCACGCGGCTGTACTCGTTGACGATGACGGCAAAGTCCTCGTGCACCTGGCGGAACTGCTCGAGCACTTCGGACAGCGTCAGCCGGTCGGGCACGATCAGCACCTTGCGCACCAGGCTGTCGTCCTGCAGCGAAATCGGCTGGTTGTTCAGGATGCGCTGGAACAGGTCCTTGGCGTCCACGTAGCCGACCACATGGTCGATGTCGCCCTCGCACACGGGGTAGGTCGAAAAGGGCTCGGCCGCGATGCGCACGCGGATCATGTCGTCCGGATCGTCGCGCAGGAAGAACGCGATGCGCTCGCGCTGCGACATGGCGCTGCCCACCATGCGGGTGTCGAGCTCGAAGACGTTGGTGATCACCTGCTGCTCGCGCTCGGGCAGCACGCCCGCGCGCGCACCGGCCTCCATCATGGCCAGCACATCGTCGGAGGTGACGCGGTCGTCGCGCCGCGTCGGCAGGCCCAGCAGGTGGAACAGGGCGTCGGCCGTGCGGCTGTACAGCCACACCAGCGGCTGCAGCGCCGTGATGCACCAGCCCATCGGCGTGGCCACGCGCAGCGCCAGGCGCTCGGGATCGGTCATGGCCAGGCGCTTGGGGAACAGGTCGGCAAACAGGATGAACAGCGAGGTGATGACGAAGAAAGAGGCCACGAAGCCGGCCGTTTGCGCCTGTTCTGCCGACATCCACAGGCCGAACAGCGCCGCAAAGTGCGGGCTCAGCGCGCTCTCGCCGATGATGCCGCCGAGGATGGCCACGGCGTTCAGCCCCACCTGCACCACGGTGAAGTAGTCGCCCGGCTGCTCCTGCACGCGCAGCACGCGGTCGGCGCGCGCATCGCCCTCGTCGGCCAGCTGGCGCAGGCGCAGCCGGCGCGAGGCGGCCAGGGAAATCTCGGCAATCGAGAAGAAGGCGCTGGCGGCAATCAGGGCGACGATGGTGAAGGTGTTTTCTAGCATGGTCCGGGGGAGCGTGGCGCACCGGCCGCCCCTCGCGGCCCTGTGCCGCCGCCAGTGTAGCGGCCCCTTCACCGCCGGGCGGGCACAAAAAAGCCGCCCGGCGGGCGGCTTCGTGCGCAGCAGCGGGCCGCTCAGGCGGCGCCGAGCGCCTGCTTGAGTTCGCCCGACTCGTACATCTCCATCATGATGTCCGAGCCGCCGATGAATTCGCCCTTGACGTAGAGCTGCGGAATCGTCGGCCAGTGGCTGTATTCCTTGATGCCCTGGCGGATTTCGTCGTCTTCGAGCACGTTCACGGTGGTGATGGCCTTGGGGTCGACGCCGCAGGCCTTGAGGATCTGGATGGCGCGGCCGGAAAAGCCGCACATCGGAAAGCTCGCCGTGCCTTTCATGAACAGCAGCACGTCGCTGGATTTGACGAGGTCGTCGATGCGTTTCTGGGTATCGCTCATGGGGGCTCCGTAAAAGAGGGGCCAGGGGCCCCGGTGGGTACAAAGGGATTATTTCACTGTCGGCCACTGGCCGCCCGAGCAACGCTCTATGCCGGCGAGGTCTTTGCGGCTTTGCACCTGGGCGAAGCCGGCGGCCTGCAGCAGCGCGCGCACGGCGCCCGCCTGGTCCCAGCCGTGTTCGAGCAGCAGCCAGCCGCCCGGTTCCAGGTGCGCCGGCGCCTGCGCGACGATGGCGCGGAGGTCGTCGAGCCCGTCGGCGCCGCTGGCCAGCGCCTGCCGCGGCTCGTGCACCAGGGCGGCCAGGTGCGGGTCGGCTGCGGCGATGTAGGGCGGGTTGGAGACGATGGCGTCGAAGCGCCCGCCCACGCCCTGCAGCCAGTGGCCCCGGTGGAACTGCACCGGCAGCTGCAGCCGCGCGGCGTTGGCCTGCGCGACGGCCAGGGCATCGGGGCTGGCATCGACCGCGCTGACCTGTGCCTGCGGCCGCTGGTGCTGCACGGCCAGCGCGATGGCGCCGCTGCCCGTGCCCAGGTCGAGCACGCGCGGCACCGGCAGCGGCGCGATGGCTGCGAGCGCCCAGTCGACGAGCGTTTCGGTGTCGGGACGCGGGTCGAGCACGCGCGCGTCGATCTGTAGCGCCAGGCCGTAGAACTCCTTGACGCCCGTCAGGTAGGCCACGGGCTCGCCCGCGGCACGGCGCTGGCACAGCGCGGCAAAGCGGGCCTGCGCCTCGGCGCCGAGTGCATCGTTGTCATGCGCCAGCAGCCAGGCGCGCCCCGCGCCTGCGTGCCCGAGCGCGTGAAGCAGCAGCAGCTGGGCGTCGATGCGCGCCAGCCCCTGGGCTTGGGCGGCGGCCAGGGCCTGGGCCAGCGTGGTCGGGGGGAGGTCGGTTGTCACTATGGTTTTAATAGCTTCCGGCGCTTGCAGGGTAAGCGCTGGAAGGTGTTTTGATCGAATTTCTAACGGCGACAGCCGGCCTCAGGCCGTC
The DNA here is from genome assembly GCF_012931925.1 of Acidovorax sp. SRB_24. Taxonomy (NCBI): domain Bacteria; kingdom Pseudomonadati; phylum Pseudomonadota; class Betaproteobacteria; order Burkholderiales; family Comamonadaceae; genus Acidovorax; species Acidovorax sp. SRB_24. Next base: position 59,855 of record NZ_MWOM01000019.1, on the reverse strand, counting down.
TGCGCTTCGAGTTCGGCCAGCTGCTCGGCCTCGCGCGCGTGCGCCAGTGCCTGCAGCACCTCGTCCAGGTCGCCTTCCATCACGTACAGGAGCTTGTAGAGCGTGAGGTTGATGCGGTGGTCGGTCAGGCGCCCCTGCGGGAAGTTGTAGGTGCGGATGCGGTCGCTGCGGTCGCCGCTGCCGATCAGGCCCTTGCGCTCGGCCGCTTCCTTCGAGGCGCGCTCGCTGCGCTCCTTCTCCTGGATGCGCGCCTGCAGCACCTGCAGCGCCTTGGCCTTGTTGGCGTGCTGGCTGCGGCCGTCCTGGCACTCGGCGACGATGCCGGTGGGCAGGTGCACCACGCGCACGGCCGAGTCGGTCTTGTTGATGTGCTGGCCGCCGGCGCCGCTGGCACGAAACGTGTCGATGCGCAGGTCGGCCGGGTTGAGCTTGATGGCTTCATGCTCGTCGGGCTCGGGCATCACCGCCACGGTGCAGGCGCTGGTGTGGATGCGTCCCTGCGTTTCGGTCGCGGGCACACGCTGCACGCGGTGGCCGCCCGACTCGAAGCGCAGCGCGCCATAGACGCCGCTACCGGAGGGGCCGCTGTCGGCCGGGCCCGCGATGCGCAGCACGATTTCCTTGTAGCCGCCGAGCTCGGCGGCGCTTTCGCTCACCACTTCGACCTTCCAGCCCACGCGGTCGGCATAGCGCATGTACATGCGCGCCAGGTCGCCGGCAAACAGTGCCGACTCGTCGCCGCCAGTGCCGGCGCGGATTTCGAGGAAGGCGTTGCGCGCATCGTCGGGGTCCTTGGGCAGCAGCAGGCGCTGCAGCTCATCTTCGAGCTGCAGCAGCTCGGCTGCGGCACTGGCCATCTCCTCCTGCGCCATCTCGGCCATGTCGGGGTCTTCGAGCAACTCGCGCGCGCCCTGCAGATCGGCTGCGCAAAGGCGCCAGCGCGCATAGCGCCCCGCGACCTGCGTGACCTCGGCATGCTCGCGCGAGAGCAGGCGGTACTGCGCCATATCGCCCATGATGTCCTCGCGCGAGAGCAGGAAGTCGAGCTCGTCCAGGCGCCGGGCATAGCGCTCCAACTGGGTCTGGAGAAAGGGTTGCATGCAGGAATAAGGGTTTTAGCTACCAAAAACGTAGCTAGTGACGCTGATGGGGTCAGCGCTAGAGGGGTTTTTTGCTCTGGGAGCGCAGGAACAGGCGCGACGCCGTGCGCGCCGTTTGCTCGCGCGCTGCCGTGTCGGCGTTGCGCAGCTCGGCCATAGTGCCGTGCAGCATCTTCTTGGCGACGCCGCGCGCAAGGGCGTCGAGCACCGCCTCGACGTCGTCGCCGCGCGCCAGGCGCCGGCGCGCGCGCGCAATCTCGATGGCGCGCCAGGTGTCGGCTTGGCCCTGGATCTGGCGGATCAGCGGCACCACACCGTGCTGCGGGTCGCGCTGGTCCATCCAGTGCATGAAGCTTTGCACGCCGGCATCGATGATGGCCTCGGCCTGCGCGACGGCGGCCTGGCGGCTGGCCTGCGCGGTCTGCACCACGCTGGCGAGGTCGTCGACGGTGTAGAGGTAGACGTCCTGGAGCTGCTTGACCTCGGGCTCGATGTCGCGCGGCACGGCCAGGTCGACCATGAACATGGGGCGGTGGCGGCGTTTTTTCAGGGCCCGCTCGACCGCGCCGAGGCCGACGATGGGCAGCGTGCTGGCGGTGCAGCTGACGACGATGTCGAATTCGTGCAGGCGCTCGGGCAGGTCGGCCAGGCGCAGCACCTCGCCGCCAAAGCGCGTGGCGAGCTTTTCGCCGCGCTCGAGCGTGCGGTTGGCGATGGCGATCGACTGCGGGTTGCGTGCGGCAAAGTGCGTGGCGGTGAGCTCGACCATCTCGCCCGCGCCGATGAACAGCACGCGCGTCTTGCCCAGGTCTTCGAACAGCTGGCCCGCCAGGCGCACGGCAGCGGCCGCCATGCTGATGCTGTGCGCGCCGATCTCGGTGGCGGTGCGCACCTCCTTGGCGACGGCAAAGCTGCGCTGGAACAGCTGGTTGAGCGTGGAGCCCAGGGCGCCGGCGGTCTCGGCGGCGCGCACGGCGTCCTTCATCTGGCCGAGGATCTGCGGCTCGCCCAGCACCATCGAATCGAGCCCGCTGGCGACGCGGAAGGCGTGGCGCGCGGCCGGGCCGTTTTGCAGCGTGTAGGAGTGCGAGCGCAGCACATCGGTGCTGACGCCGCCGCTGTGCGCGAGCCAGCCCAGCGTGTGGTCCAGCGCCGCATGGTCGCCGGCGCAGTAGATTTCGGTGCGGTTGCAGGTGGAGATGATGGCCGACTCGATGCCGCGGTGCGCATCGCTCTGCCCCAGCGCCTGGCGCAGGCCGTGCAGCGTCGGCGCGATCTGGTCGAGCGCGAACGCAAAGCGGCCACGCAGATCGAGCGGCGCGGTGGTGTGGTTGATGCCGAGGGCCCAGACTGCCATAGTGCGCGATTATAAAATTGTTGGGCAAGCAGGGCAGCCTTTGCCCTTCAAACCTTGATCTGGGTCATTTCCATGGGTCCGCTGGACGCTCTCAACCACCTGCTCAACTTCCTTGCTCCGGCGGCGGCGCTGTCCGTGCTGCTCTGGTTGGGCAGCCGGGTTTTTTGGCGAAAAATGCCTGTAACGCAGGCCTGGTGGGCGCAGATAGCTATCAATTTCATCTTGGGCAGCGGCGTGCTGCTGGCCGGACTGTGGGCGTTCGGGCGCGACGGCAAGATGCTGACCTATGCCGCGCTGGTGCTGGTGTGCGCCAGCTGCCAGTGGTGTTTCTTGCGCGCGTGGCGGCACTGAGCGGCGGCCGGATCGCCGGGCGGCGGGGGCCTTTGCCCCGGTCACGGCGTTGCGTGCTGCGGCTGGGACAGCAGCCACTGCCTGAAATCGTGCAGCGCCGCCGGCGCCACGCGGCCGGGCGGCTGGCACAGGTAGTAGCCGCGGTCGATCTCCACCGCCTGCGGCACGGCGATGGCGATGCGGCCGGCGGCCAGGTCGGGCTCGACCAGGCAGCGCTGCACCACGGCCACGCCCAGTCCGGCGATCACCGCCTGCACCAGCAGGCCGACCAGTTCGAAGTCGGCCGCCGGCGCCAGCGGCGCGTGCGCGCAGCCCACGCCGGCGAACCAGCGGGCCCAGTTGTCCGGGTAGTTGGTGTGGAACAGGAGCGGGCGCGCTATCAGGTCGTGCGCCGTGCGGATGGCGTGGGGGCCGTGCAGGTCGGCGGGCCGGCAGATGGGCACCAATTCGCGCCCGACCACGTATTCGGCCTGGATGTGGCGCGGCCACTCGCGCGCGCCCACGCGCAGCCAGGCGTCGATCTCGGGCGCCTGCAGCGGGTCGTCGCGCCGGTAGGGGGCGAACGACAGCGTGGTGTCGGGGTGGCGCGCGTGGAAATCGGGCAGGCGCGGAATCAGCCAGTGGCTGAACAGCGTCGGCGCGACCGACAGGCGCAGCGCGCGCGCCGTGCGCCGCGTCTGCAGGGCCACGGTGGCCGCCTCGATGCTGGCGATCGCCGGGGCAATGGCGTCAAGGTAGGACTGGCCGGTGGCCGTGAGCACGCTGCGCCGGCCCTCGCGCACGAACAGCGCCAGCGCCAGGTGTTCTTCGAGGCGCGCGATGGAGCGGCTGATGGCGCCCTGCGTGACATGCAGTTCGTCGGCCGCCTGCGAGAAGCTGCCCAGCCGCGCGGCCGTGGCAAAGGCGTGCAGTTCGGACAGCGAAGGGGAGCGGATGCGCATGGCAGATGAATGGTGAGCGTTGGTAATGGGTTGGTGCCACATTGTCGCTTTTCCTCTCTGGCGCGATTGACCAGAATGGCCGCTCGAACCATTACAAAGGAGAAAGCCATGATGTCTCGCCGTAGCCTGGTCGCCCTGGCCGCCAGCACCGTTGCCGCGCTGTCGGCCCCTGCCGCGCTGGCCCAGGCCAGCGACTACCCGAGCCGCCCGATCAAGCTGATCGTGCCGTTTGCCGCAGGCGGCTCCACCGACATGGTCGCGCGCATGCTGGCCGACAAGATGGGCGCCTTGCTCGGCAAGGCCGTGGTGGTGGACAACAAGGGCGGCGCCGGCGGCTCGCTGGGCGCCGACGCGATCGCCAAGTCTGCGCCCGACGGTTACACCATCGGCATGGCCACGGTGAGCACGCACGGCGCCAACCCGGCCATCTACGCCAAGCTGCCCTACGACGCCGTGAAGGACTTCGCCCCGATCACCAACGTGATGGCCGTGCCCAGCGTGTTCGTCGTGCACACCAGCGTGCCCGCCAAGACCATGAAGGAATTCATCGCGCTGGCCAAGGCCCACCCCGGCAAGTACACCTTTGCCTCGCCGGGCACCGGCTCGCTGGGCCATGCCAACATCGAGAATTTCATGGACCTGGCAGGCATCGACCTGCTGCACATCCCCTACAAGGGCGCGGGCCAGGCCATCAACGACGCGCTGGCCGGCCAGGTCAACGCCATGACCGACAACCTGCCCTCGACGCTGCCGCACATCAAGGCCGGCAAACTGCGCCCGCTGGCCGTGCTGGCCTTGAAGCGCAGCCCGGTGCTGCCCGACGTGCCGACCTACGCCGAGCTGGGCTACCCTGGCATGGGCGACGGCGGCTGGTTCGGCCTGGTGGCGCCCGCGGGCACGCCCAAGGCCATCATCCAGAAGCTCAACGACACGGCGCACAAGGTCATGGCCAGCGCCGACTACATCGAGCGCATGAACGCGATCTCGGGCGAGTCCATGGCCAACACGCCGGCGCAGTTCGCCAAGCAGATCGATACCGCGATTGCGCGCTACCAGGGCGTGGCCAAGAAGGCCAACATCCGGCTCGATTGATGGCCTTGCCCGACTTCCTGCAGCCCCGGCCGGACACCCCGGTCGAGGTGCGCTTGCCCACCGCGGCGGCCCTGCCGCTGGTGTGCGATTCGCCGCACAGCGGCACGGCCTACCCGGCCGACTTTGGCCACGCCGTACCCTTGGCGCTGCTGCGCCGCGGCGAGGACACGCACATCCACACGCTCTGGGGCGGTGCGCCGGCGCACGGCGCGACCTTGATCGCGGCGAACTTTCCGCGCACCTACATCGACCCCAACCGCGCCGAGACCGACCTCGACGCGGGCCTGCTCGACGGGCCGTGGCCGCAGCCTTTGCAGCCGGGTCCCAAGACCCGGCTGGGCTTTGGCCTGGTCTGGAGCCGCCTGAACGCGGCCACGCCGATGTACCAGCGCGCGCTCAGCGTGGCCGAGGTGCAGGGGCGCATCGCGAACTGCTGGCGCCCCTACCACGCGGCCCTGCAGCAGGCGATCGACGCGAGCGTGCGCGACTTTGGCGCCGTCTGGCACCTGAACCTGCACTCGATGCCGCAGGACGCGTACCAGCGCCTGGGCATCGCGAGCGAGCGGCCCCTGGCCGACTTCGTGCTCGGCGACCGCGACGGCACGACCTGCGCGCCCGAGTTCGTGCAGCTGGTGGCCGACACGCTGCGCGGCTTCGGCTACAGCGTGGCGGTGAACGACCCGTACAAGGGCGTCGAGCTGATCGGCCGCATCGGCCAGCCGCAGCTCAACCGCCACAGCCTGCAGATCGAGATCCGCCGCCCGGTTTACATGGACGAGGCCACGCGCGAGCCCAACGCCGGTTTTGCGCCCTTGCGCGCGCATCTGGACGCGTTGATGGGTGTGGTGGCGGCCCATGTGCGCGCGGCGCTGGCGCAGCCGGCCTGACGACGCGCAGGGCGCGTGCCCCGCGCGGCTATCAAAAAAGTGAGCTGCCAGCGCTGGTATTTGCAGGGTTTCAGATCGAAAACTATCTGAAACCAAATCAAAACCTGCGCAAGCAGCTCACTTTTCGTGAGCGCAAGCTTTTCGCTCAGGCCGACGGGCTGAACAGATCGACCCGGTCGGTGATGATGCTGTCCGTGCCCAGGTCCCACAGGCGCTGGGCCGCCCATGCGTCGTTGACGGTGTAGCTCAGGCAGCGCAGGCCGGCGCTTTTCGCCTGCGCCACGGTGGCGGCGTCCCACAGCGCGTGGTTGCAGACCACGGCCACGCAGCCGAGCATGCGCGCCGTGTCCAGCCAGTCGGCCGGCAGCTTGTCGAGCAGCAGGCCACGCGGCAGGGCCGGCGCGGCCGTGCGCGCACCCGCGAGCGCCTCGACCTGGAATGAGGTCAGCAGCGGCGGTACCGTCTGCCCCGCCCACAGCTGCGCGGCGCGGCGCGCCACGACCTCGCCGGTCTCGCGCTCGGTGCCGGGCGTGGGCTTGATCTCGATGTTCAGGCCGTAGCCGTTGGCCAGGCACCAGGCGGCCACGTTGTCGAGCGTGGGCAGCGGCTCGCCCGCGTACTGGCGCGAGTGCCAGCCGCCCGCGTCGAGCTGCGCCAGCGTCGCCCAGGGGTGCTCGCCGCCGACCAGGCTCGCGCCCGCCGGCAGGTGCGCCGCGGCATTGGTGGTGCGGGGCAGCGCCGCATCGTGCATCAGGAAGGGCACGCCGTCACTGCTGAGTTTGACGTCGCACTCGAACATGCGGTAGCCGTGGGCGGCGCCCAGGCGGAACGCGGCCAGCGTGTTTTCGGGCGCGAGCCGGCCCGCGCCGCGGTGCGCAACCCAGCGCGGGTAGGGCCATGCGTCGGTGATCTTCATGGTAGTTTTCCCCCCGGCCCGTCAGATGCGCTTGCCGGTCTCGGCGTCGAAGCAGTGCAGGCGGCCTTCGCGCGGGCTGACGTGGATGCTCTCGCCCACGCGTGGCGCGGGCTGGCCTTCTTCGATGCGCACGATCAGGGCCTCATCGCCCACCTTGGCGTACACCAGGCGCTCGGCGCCCAGCAGCTCGACGGCGTCGACCTGCGCCTGCCAGCCGGTGTCGCCGATGCCGATGTCCAGGTGCTCGGGGCGGATGCCCACGATGCGCCCTTTCTGGCAGCCGGGCGCGTGCTGCAGCAGGTTCATGGGCGGCGAGCCGATGAAGCTGGCGACAAAGGTGGTGGCCGGCGTGTGGTAGACCTCTTCGGGCGTGCCGAACTGTTCCACGACGCCAGCATTCATGACGATCATGCGCTGCGCCAGCGTCATGGCCTCGACCTGGTCGTGCGTCACGAACAGGCTGGTGATGCCGAGTTCGAGGTGCAGCTTCTGGATCTCGATGCGGGTTTGCGCGCGCAGCTTGGCGTCGAGGTTCGACAGCGGCTCGTCGAACAAAAACACCTGCGGCTGGCGCACGATGGCGCGGCCCATGGCCACGCGCTGGCGCTGGCCGCCCGAGAGCTGGCGCGGCTTGCGGTCGAGCAGGTGCGACAGCTCCAGAATCTTGGCGGCCTTGTCCACGCGCGCCTTGATCTCGTCCTTGGGCACCTTGGCGATCTTCAGGCCATAGGCCATGTTGTCGAAGTTCGTCATGTGCGGGTACAGCGCGTAGTTCTGGAACACCATGGCGATGTCGCGCGCGGCCGGTTCCAGGTTGTTCACCACGCGGTCGCCGATGCAGATGTCGCCGCCGGAGATTTCTTCGAGGCCGGCGATCATGCGCAGCAGGGTGGATTTGCCGCAGCCCGAGGGGCCGACGATGACGATGAATTCGCGGTCGGCGATTTCTGCATTGACGCCGTGGATCACGGGCACGGCGGTCTTGCCGCTGCCGTAGCGCTTGACGACGTTTTTGAGGGAAATGGAAGCCATGGGAGTATTCGTTCAATAGGTCAAAAGAGGGTGGCTGCGGCTTATTTCTCGGTATCGACCAAGCCCTTGACAAACCACTTCTGCATCAGGATCACCACTGCCGTGGGGGGCAGCATGGCCAGGATGGCCGTGGCCATGGCCACGTTCCAGTCGATGGCGGCGTCACCGCCACCGGCGACCATGCGCTTGATGCCGATCACCACCGGGTACATGTCTTCGCTGGTCGTCATGAGCAGCGGCCACAGGTACTGGTTCCAGCCGTAGATGAACTGGATCACGAACAGCGCCGCGATCGAGGTCTTGGACAGCGGCACCAGAATGTCCTTGAAGAAGCGCATCGGACCCGCGCCGTCCATGCGCGCGGCCTCCACCAGCTCGTCCGGCACCGTCAGGAAGAACTGGCGGAACAGGAAGGTGGCGGTGGCCGAGGCGATCAAGGGCAGCGTCAGGCCCGCGTAGCTGTTGAGCATGCCGAGGTCGGCCACGACCTTGTAGGTGGGCAGGATGCGCACTTCCACCGGCAGCATCAGGGTCAGAAAAATGGCCCAGAAGCAGAACATCTTGAAGGGAAAGCGGAAGTACACGATGGCGAACGCCGACAACAGCGAGATCGCGATCTTGCCCACGGTGATCACCATGGCGGTCACGAAACTGACCCACATCATGTGCGCCACCGTGGTGTTGGAGCCGAGCTTGCCCGAGCCCAGCAGCGCGGCCTCGTAGCTGGCCCACAGGTTGGCGCCGGGCAGCAGCGGCATGGGCGCCTGCACGATGGCCTGGGCGGTGTGGGTCGAGGCAATGAAAGCCAGGTACAGGGGGAAGGCCACCACCAGCACGCCGAGGAGCATCACGGCGTGCGAAAGGACGGTGAGCCAGGGACGGCGGTCAACCATGTGCGGACTCCAGATTCACGGAACAGACGGGTGCAATGAAAGAGACAGACATCAGTACTGCACCTTTTTCTCGACGTAGCGGAATTGCACGATGGTGAGCGCCACCACGATGACCATCAGGATCACCGACTGCGCCGCCGAGCCGCCCAGGTCCAGCGCCTTGAACCCGTCTTGGTAGACCTTGTAGACCAGGATCGAGGTCGACTGGCCGGGGCCGCCGCTGGTGGTGGCGTCGATGATGCCGAAGGTGTCGAAGAACGCGTAGACGATGTTGATCACCAGCAGGAAGAACGTGGTGGGCGAGAGCAGCGGCAGCTGGATGTTCCAGAACCGGCGCCACGGGCCCGCACCGTCGATCGAGGCGGCCTCGATCAGCGACTTGGGAATCGACTGCAGACCCGCCAGGAAGAACAGGAAGTTGTAGGAGATCTGCTTCCAGACCGAGGCGATGATGATCAGCGCCATGGCCTGGCTTTCGTCCATCAGGTAATTCCACTCCACGCCGATGGCGCGCAGGCCAAAGGTCGCAACCCCGATGGAGGGCGAAAAGATGAACACCCACAGCACCCCGGCGATGACCGGCGCCACGGCGTACGGCATGATCAGCAAGGTCTTGTAGACCATGGCGCCGCGCACGATGCGGTCGGCAAAAATGGCCAGCACCAGCGAGATGCCGATGCCCAAAGCGGCGACCAGCACCGAGAACCAGGCGGTGGTCTGGAAGGACTCCAGGTAGTTGGGATCGTCCCACAGCTGGCGGAAGTTATCGAGGCCCACCCATTCGGTGGACAGGCCAAAGGCGTCCTGCACCTGCATCGACTGCAGGAGCGCCTGGCTGGCGGGCCAGAAGAAGAAGACGCCGATGATGACGAGCTGCGGCAACATCAATGCCCAGGGGAGCCACCGGGATCGGAAAAGTACGCGTTTTTCCATGGAGATTCACAATAAAACAACCGCCGAGCCCCTTGCGGGTCGCGGCGGATGGTGCTGGGCCGGCGCGCAAGCGCGGCCCCCGATGCAAGAAAAATGGCGCGGTGCCATACGAAGTGGCGCTATTGTGCCCTTGCGCAGAGCCTGGGGTTTTGCGGCCCCAGGCTGCTGCCCTGTCCCGTACCGGGCAGGGCAGGGTTCATGCGCCGATTATTTGCCCTTGTTGGCGCGCTCAAAGCGCACCAGCAGCTCGTCCCCACGCTTGACGATGGCGTCCAGCGCGGCCTTGGCCGTCTGCTTGCCCGACCACACCTGCTCGAGTTCTTCGTCCTCGATGGTGCGGATCTGCACGTAGTTGCCCAGGCGGATACCGCGCGAGTTGTCGGTCACCTTGCGGATCATCTGCTGCACGGCCACGTCGGTGCCGGGGTTCTTCTGGTAGAAGCCCGACTTTTCGGTCAGGTCGTAGGCGGCCAGGGTGATCGGCAGGTAGCCCGTGCGCTGGTGGCTGGCGGCCTGCACCTTGGTCTGCGACAGGAAGGTGAAGAACTCGGCCACGCCCTTGTACTCAGGGGCCTTCTTGCCGGCCATCACCCACAGGCTGGCGCCGCCGATCACGGTGTTCTGTGGCGCGCCCTTGACGTCTGGGTAGTAGGGCAGGGGTGCGATGGCGTAGGCGAACTTCGCGTTCTTGGCCACATCGCCGTAGAAGCCCGAAGACGTCTGGATCATGGCGCACTCGCCGGCCGTGAACGAGGCCTGGGCGGTGGAGCCGCGGCCCTTGTAGACGAACTCGCCAGCGGCGGCGGCTTTGGCGAGGTTGTCGATATGGCGCACGTGCAGTGGCGAGTTGATCTTCAGGCGCGCGGCCATGCCGTCCTTGCCCAAGCCGTTCTGGTGGGTGGCGAACTCGACGTTGTGCCAGGTCGAGAAGCTCTCGAGCTGGGTCCAGCCCATCCACGCCAGGGTCATGGGGCAGCTGTGGCCGCTGGCCTTGAGCTTCTTGGCCGCTTCGAACACTTCAGGCCACGTCGCAGGGGCTTTGTCGGCGTTCAGGCCGGCCTTCTTGAAGGCGTCCTTGTTGTAGTAGAAGACCGTGGTCGAACTGTTGAACGGAAAGCTCAGCATCTGGCCGTTGGGTGCCGTGTAGTAACCGGCCACCGCAGGGATGTAGCCCTTGGGGTCGAACGCCTGGCCGGCGTCGGTCATGACCTTGCCCACGGGCACGGTGGCGCCCTTGCTCGCCATCATGGTGGCCGTGCCCACTTCGAACACCTGCAGAATGTGCGGCGCGTTGCCCGAGCGGAACGCGGCGATCGCGGCCGTCATGTTTTCGTCGTACGAACCCTTGTAGGTCGGCACGATCTTGTATTCCTTCTGGCTTTCGTTGAACTGCTTGGCCAGGTCGTTCACCCACTCGTTGTTCACGGCGGTCATCGAATGCCACCACTGTATTTCGGTTTGCGCATGCGCCGGAGCGCACACCGCAACGGCGATGGCCGCGCTCAGGGTCAGGTGTTTGAACTTCATGGAATCTCCTCGGTGAAAGACGAAAGGCACGAAAGGGCCATGCTAGGCGGCCCATGTGTCAAAAGTGTGTCGTTGTCGCACACCCTGAAAACCTGCCCAACAGGGGAAACCCGCTTTCGGCTGGGTTGCTTGACCGGCGATTGTCGCTAATTTGTGACATTTGTGTGACGATTTGCGGACTCCGCGCAGGGTATTGCACCTTGCGCCCCAAGGTTTTGTGCGTTGCAGCATGCTCTTGGCGGGGCGCTGGAGCAGCGCCTGAACCTTGTTTCCACCTTTTCGACACTGGATATCCCCATGCCCCACACGTCGCTGGACAAAAGCAAAATCAAATTTCTGTTGCTGGAGGGGGTCCATCCTTCCGCGCTCGATGTGTTGCGATCGGCGGGCTATACGCAGATCGAATCCCTGGCGGGCGCGCTGCCCGACGAGGTGCTCAAGCAGAAGATTGCCGACGTGCACTTCGTCGGCATCCGGTCGCGCACCCAGCTGACGGCCGAGGTGTTCGCGCAGGCGCACAAGCTCGTCGCCGTGGGGTGCTTTTGCATCGGCACCAACCAGGTCGATCTGAACGCCGCGCGCGAGCGCGGCATTGCCGTGTTCAACGCGCCGTATTCGAACACCCGCTCGGTGGCCGAGCTGGTGCTGGCCGAGGCCATCCTGCTGTTGCGCGGCATCCCCGAGAAAAGCGCGGCAGCGCACCGCGGCGGCTGGATGAAGTCGGCCGAGAACGCCTACGAGATCCGCGGCAAGACGCTGGGCATCGTCGGCTATGGGTCGATTGGCACCCAACTCTCGGTGCTGGCGGAGTCCCTGGGCATGCACGTGGCCTTCTACGATGTGGTCAACAAGCTGCCGCTGGGCAACGCGCGCCAGGTGAACAGCCTGCACGCGCTGCTGGGGCAGAGCGACATCGTCAGCCTGCATGTGCCCGAGCTGCCGTCCACGCAGTGGATGATCGGCGCCGCCGAGATCGCCGCCATGAAGCCGGGCGGCATCCTGATCAATGCCGCGCGCGGCACGGTGGTCGAGATCGAGCCGCTGGCCGAGGCCCTGCGCCAGAAAAAGCTGCTGGGCGCGGCCGTGGACGTGTTCCCGGTCGAGCCGCGCAGCAACAAGGACGAGTTTGTGTCGCCGCTGCGCGGGCTCGACAACGTCATCCTCACGCCCCACATCGGCGGCTCGACCATGGAGGCGCAGGCCAATATCGGCCTGGAAGTGGCCGAGAAGCTCGTCAAGTACAGCGACAACGGCACCTCGACCTCGTCGGTCAACTTCCCGGAAGTGGCGCTGCCGTCGCACCCCGGCAAGCACCGCCTGCTGCACATCCACCGCAACGTGCCCGGCGTGCTGTCGCACATCAACCGCATCCTGTCGGACAACCACATCAACATTGCCGCCCAGTACCTGCAGACCAATGAGGCGGTCGGCTATGTGGTGATCGACCTGGATGCTGCCTCGTCCGACCTGGCGCTGGACAAGCTGGCCCGGGTGCCGGGCACCATCCGCAGCCGCGTGCTGTTCTGAACCCGCCGCGCGGCAGGCCCCGCCAGGCTGCGCCGTGCTTGAACCGCCTGGCGCCCCCGGTGCCCTGGCCCTGATCGGGCACGGGGCCGCCCCCTGTCATAAAATCGCTGCCCCGAGGCTCCTGGGCGCGCGGCGCCCACCCCAGGTTGATCCCCATGAATGTTCCGATTGCGTTGGCCGCCCTGCAGGCGCAGGCTGCCGAGCCCGCCCGACTGCGCGAAATCCCCTACAACTACACCTCGTTCTCTGACCGGGAGATCGTGATTAGGCTGCTCGGCATGCCCTCCTGGGACGTGCTGAACCGCCTGCGCAGCGAGCGCCGCACGGGGCGCTCCGCCCGCATGCTCTACGAAGTGCTCGGCGACATCTGGGTGGTGCAGCGCAACCCCTATCTGCAAGACGACCTGCTCGACAACCCCAGCCGGCGCAAGCAGCTGGTGGACGCGCTCGTGCACCGCCTGGCCGAGGTCGAGAAGCGCCGCACCCCCGAGGTCGACGCCGAGCGCGACCGCCTGGTGGGCGCGCTGGTGCAGGCAGCGCACCGCGCGGTGGCCGAGTTCGACGCGACCTTTGTCGAGGCCACGGCCCTGCGCCGCAGCGTGCAGCGCCGCCTGGGGCGCCTGACGGCCAAGGACAACATCAAGTTCGACGGGCTCTCGCGCGTCAGCCACGTGACCGACGCCACCGACTGGCGCGTCGAATACCCGTTTGTCGTGCTCACGCCCGACACCGAGGCCGAGATGGCCGGCCTGGTCAAGGGCTGCATCGAGCTGGGCCTGACCATCATTCCGCGCGGCGGCGGCACGGGCTACACCGGCGGCGCGATTCCGCTGAGCTGGAAGAGCGCGGTCATCAACACCGAAAAGCTCGAAGCCATGACCGAGGTCGAGATGCGCCGCCTGCCGGGCCTGGACCACGACGTGGCCACGGTCTGGACCGAAGCCGGCGTGGTCACGCAGCGCGTGGCCGATGCGGCCGAACGCGCGGGCTATATGTTTGCCGTCGATCCGACCAGCGCCGAGGCCTCGTGCGTCGGCGGCAACGTGGCCATGAACGCGGGCGGCAAGAAGGCCGTGCTGTGGGGCACGGCGCTCGACAACCTGGCGAGCTGGCGCATGGTGACGCCCGATGCGCAGTGGCTCGAGGTCACGCGCGTGGGCCACAACATGGGCAAGATCCACGACGCCGAGGTCGCCAGCTTCGAGCTGCAGTACTTCGAGGCCGACGGCAAGACGCCGGTGCGCACCGAGCGCCTGGACATCCCCGGCCACACCTTCCGCAAGGAGGGCCTGGGCAAGGACGTGACCGACAAGTTCCTCTCGGGCCTGCCCGGCATCCAGAAAGAGGGCTGCGACGGCCTGATCACCAGCTGCCGCTGGGTGGTGCACCGCATGCCGCAGTACACGCGCACCGTGTGCCTGGAGTTCTTTGGCAACGCCAAGGACGCCGTGCCCAGCATCGTCGACATCAAGGACTTCATGTTCGCCGAGCAAAAGCGCTCGGGCGTGCTGCTGGCCGGGCTGGAGCATCTGGACGACCGGTATCTCAAGGCCGTGGGATACGCCACCAAGAGCAAGAAGCACGGCGGGCTGCCCAAGATGGTGCTGTTTGGCGACATCGCCGGCGACGACGCCGACGCCGTGGCGCGCGTGACCAGCGAGGTCGTGCGCCTGGCGAATTCGCGCAGCGGCGAGGGCTTTGTCGCCATCAGCCCCGAGGCGCGCAAGAAGTTCTGGCTCGACCGCAAGCGCACGGCGGCGATTTCCCGCCACACCAACGCCTTCAAGATCAACGAAGACGTGGTCATTCCGCTGCCGCGCATGGCCGAGTACACCGACGGCATCGAGCGCATCAACATCGAGCTGAGCCTGCGCAACAAGATCCGCCTGTGCGACGAGCTGGGCGACTTCTTTGCGCGCGGCAACCTGCCACTGGGCAAGCAGGGCGACGCGGCCAACCCCATCCCCTCGGCCGAGGTGCTGGGCGACCGCGTGGCGCGTGCCATCGACCTGGTGGCCGAGGTGCGCGCGCTCTGGTCGGGCTGGTTGCAAGGCATGGACACCTTGTTTGCGCAGCTGCAAAACCACACGCTGCGCGCGAGCTGGAAGACGCAGCTGCGCGCGCCGCTGCAGGCGATCTTCTCGGGCGCGGCGTTTGCGCCCATCCTGGACGAGGCCACCGCCATCCACCAGCGCGTGCTCAAGGGCCGCGTCTGGGTCGCGCTGCACATGCACGCCGGCGACGGCAACGTGCACACCAACCTGCCGGTCAACAGCGACGACTACGAAATGCTGCAGACGGCGCACGAGGCCGTGGCGCGCATCATGGTGCTGGCGCGCAGCCTGGGCGGCGTGATCTCGGGCGAGCACGGCATCGGCATCACCAAGCTGGAATTTTTGACCGACGAAGAGCTGCGCCCGTTTGCCGAATACAAGCAGCGCATCGACCCCGAAGGGCGCTTCAACAAAGGCAAGCTGCTTCGAAAAGAAGAGCGGCTGGCGCAGGTGCAGCAAGCTTCAGAGGGCGATTCGACCCGAAAGTCGCTGATGTACGCCGACCTGACCAACGCCTACACGCCGAGCTTCGGCCTGATGGGGCACGAGTCGCTGATCATGCAGCAGAGCGACATCGGCGCGATCGCCGACTCGGTCAAGGACTGCCTGCGCTGCGGCAAGTGCAAGCCCGTCTGTGCCACGCACGTGCCGCGCGCCAACCTGCTCTACAGCCCGCGCAACAAGATCCTGGCGACCTCGCTGCTGGTCGAGGCTTTCCTGTACGAAGAGCAGACGCGCCGCGGCGTGTCGATCCGGCACTGGCAGGAGTTTGAAGACGTGGCCGACCACTGCACCGTCTGCCACAAGTGCGAGAAGCCCTGCCCGGTCGACATCGACTTTGGCGACGTCACCATGAACATGCGCAACTTGCTGCGCAAGATGGGCAAGAAGAGCTTCCGGCCCGGCAACGCGCTGGCCATGGCCATGCTCAACGCCACCAACCCCGACACCATTAAGCTGCTGCGCAGCGCCATGGTCGGCGTGGGCTTCAAGGCGCAGCGCATGGCGGTGGACGTGCTGCGCAAGGTGGGCCGCAGGCAGACGGCCAAGCCGCCGGCCACTGTGGGCACGGCGCCGGTCAAAGAGCAGGTGATCCACTTCATCAACAAGAAGCTGCCCGGCGGCCTGCCCAAGCGCACGGCGCGCGCGCTGCTCGACATCGAGGACAAGGACTACGTCCCGATCATCCGCAACCCCCAGGCCACGACGGCCGAGACCGAGGCGGTGTTCTACTTCCCCGGCTGCGGCTCCGAGCGCCTGTTCAGCCAGGTGGGCCTGGCCACGCAGGCCATGCTCTGGCACGCGGGCGTGCAGACCGTGCTGCCGCCGGGCTACCTGTGCTGTGGCTATCCGCAGCGCGGCTCGGGCCAGTTCGACAAGGCCGACAAGATGATCACCGACAACCGGGTGCTGTTCCACCGCGTGGCCACCACGCTGAACTACCTGGACATCAAGACGGTGGTGGTCAGCTGCGGCACCTGCTACGATCAGTTGCAGGGCTACGAATTCGGCAAGATCTTCCCGGGCAGCCGCATCATCGACATCCACGAGTACCTGCTCGAAAAGGGCATCACGCTGCCGGGCGGGCAGGGCGGCTACCTGTATCACGAGCCCTGCCACAACCCGATGAAGCAGGGCGACGCGATGCAAACCGTCAAGGCGCTGGTCGGCGACAACGTGGTCAAAAGCGAGCGCTGCTGCGGCGAGTCGGGCACGCTGGGCGTCACGCGCCCCGACATCTCGACCCAGGTGCGCTTTCGCAAGGAGGAAGAGATCCGCAAGGGCGAAGCCCAGCTGCGCGCCAGCGGCACTGTGCCGGCGCAGGCCAACGTGAAGATCCTCACCAGCTGCCCCAGCTGCCTGCAAGGCCTCAAGCGCTACGAGGACGACCTGCAAAACGGCCTGCTCGAAGCCGACTACATCGTCATCGAGATGGCCAACCAGATCCTGGGCGAGAACTGGCTGCCCGAGTTCGTGCAGCGCGCCAACAGCGGCGGCATCGAGCGGGTGCTGGTGTGACGGCTGCGACGCCCGTGGCGCCTGCGCCATCCTGCCCGCTGTGCGCGCAGGACGGCGGCCAGCTGGTCTGGCGCGGCGCCAAACTGCGCGTCATCCGCGCCGACGAGGCGGGCTTTCCGGCCTTCTACCGCGTCGTCTGGCATGCCCATGTGGCGGAGTTTTCAGACCTGAACGCCACCGACCGTGCGCACTGCATGGACGCGGTGGCCCTGGTCGAGCAGGCACTGCGCGAGCACCTGCAGCCGGCCAAGATCAACCTGGCCGCTCTGGGCAACATGGTGCCGCACCTGCACTGGCACGTGATCGCACGCTTTGGGTGGGACAGCCACTTTCCCGCGCCGGTGTGGGCGGCGGCGCAGCGCGAGCGCGCTGCCGAGCGCGAAGAGCAGGTGCGCAGCCAGCTCGCGCGCGCCGAGGCCCATATGGGCCTGGGGTTGGCACGGCTATAGCGGCCTGGCCCGGCCGGCGGGTGGGACAATGGCCGCTGCTTTTTCAGTTTTCGAGGTACGTCCATGGCAGGTCTGAAAGCGGGCGCGCCCACGCCCGAGTCGATCACGGTGCATGAAAAATCGCGCGTGCTCGAGGTGGTGTTTTCCGATGGTGCGCAGTTCCGCATCCCCTTCGAGCTGATGCGCGTGTATTCGCCCTCGGCCGAAGTCATGGGCCATGGCCCGGGGCAGGAGGTGCTGCAGACCGGCAAGCGCGAGGTCACGGTCACCGCGCTGGCGCCGATCGGCAATTACGCCATCCAGCCGCAGTTTTCGGACGGCCATGACAGCGGCATTTTTTCGTGGGACTACCTGTACGACCTTGGCCAGCGCCAGCAGGAGCGGTGGAACGACTATCTGCAGCGCCTGGCCGCGGCGGGCGTCGACCGCGACGCCCCGATGCCCGCCAAGGGCGGCGGCCACGGGTGCGCAAGCCATTGAGCGCCGCAGCGGCCGGATCTGCTGCTTCGGAATTCATAGCTGGTGGCGCTTTGCCCATAAGCGCTGAAGCCCTATTGGATCAAAATTCCACGGCGATACCCCACAGAACTGCGGGGTTGTCACCACACACGCTAGCATCACGCCCATGAGCACCACGCATTTCGGGTTCGAGTCGGTAGACGAAAAAGACAAGGCACGCCGCGTGCGCGGCGTGTTTGACTCCGTGGCGTCCAAATACGACGTGATGAACGACCTCATGTCGGGTGGCCTGCACCGCGCCTGGAAGGCCTACACCGTGATGGTCGCCAATCTGCGCGAAGGCAGCCAGGTGCTCGACATTGCGGGCGGCACCGGCGACCTGTCGCTGGCGTTTTCCAAGAAGGTCGGGCGCAGCGGCCGCGTGGTGCACACCGACATCAACGAGGCCATGCTGCGCACCGGCCGCGACCGGCTCATCGACGCCGGTGTGGTCTTGCCGACGCTGGTCTGCGACGCAGAGAAGCTGCCCTTCCCGGACGCGCACTTCGACGTGGTCAGCGTGGCTTTCGGCCTGCGCAACATGACGCACAAGGACGCAGCGCTGGCCGAGATGTGCCGTGTGCTCAAGCCCGGCGGCAAGCTGCTGGTGCTCGAATTTTCCAAGATCGCCAAGCCGCTGGCCAAGGCCTACGACTGGTATTCCTTCAATGTGCTGCCGCAGATCGGCCGCCTGATCGCGGGCGACGCCGAAAGTTACCGCTATCTGGCCGAGTCGATCCGCATGCACCCGGGCCAGGAGGAGCTCAAGGCCTTGATGCACCAAGCCGGCTTTGGCCATGTGGACTATCACAACATGACGGGCGGCATCGTCGCGCTGCATGTAGGTATCAAGTGTTGACTGAACGGAGAACCAAGATATGAAAAAACTGTGGCCCGCCCTGCTTGTGGCGATCATGATGGTGGCGTCACTTCCTGACGCGGAGGCTGCGCGCATGGGCGGCGGCAGGTCGATGGGCCGGCAGTCCAGCAATGTGACGCAGCGCCAGGCAACGCCCCCCAGCAACGCGCCCGGCGCACCGACGCAAAACGTCAACAACGCCGCCACCAAGCCGGCACCGGCGGCGCCTGCCGCCGCCGCGCCCAAGAAACCCTGGGGCGCCATGCTCGGCGGCCTGGCCGCCGGCCTCGGCCTGGCGTGGCTCGCCCATTCGCTGGGCATGGGCGAAGGCTTTGGCCAGATCCTGATGATTGCTTTGCTGGCGATGGCGGCGTTTGCCATCTTCAAGATGGTCATGCGCTCCCGCAAGCCCGCAGGCGCGGCGCAGGGCGGGGCACCGTTCGCCTTCCAGGGCGCGGGCTCCGCTTCGCCCGAGACCGCCACCGTGCCGCGCGACTACAGCCCGGACAAGGTGGGCAACGACGCGTCGGCCCGTCCCTGGGAACGCGGCGCCACGTCCGGGGACACTGCGCGACAGTCCGGCGGCGGCTCGATGATCGGCTCGGCCCTGTCGGGTTCGCAGAACTGGGGCATCCCCGAGGGCTTTGACACCGCTGGTTTCCTCGAGGCGGCCAAACGCAACTTCTCCACGCTGCAGGCGGCGTGGGACCGCTCGGACGTGGCCACGCTGCGCTCCATGATGACCGACGGCATGCTCGAGGAAATCCGCGCCCAGCTGGCCGAGCGCGAGTCGCACCGCGGCGGCGCCCAGCCGAACCACACCGAGGTGGTGATGATCGAGGCGCAGTTGCTGGGCATCGAAGACCTGGGCGAAGCCTACATGGCCAGCGTCGAGTTCTCCGGCATGATCCGCGAGGAGCCCTCGTCGGGCCCCAGCCCGTTCCGTGAAGTCTGGAACATGACGAAGGCCAAGAGCGGCGCCAGCGGCTGGCTCGTGGCCGGGGTGCAGGCACTGCAATAACGCAGCGCGGCGCGCCGCGCGCAGTTCAGGGAATAATCGGGGACTATGGCAACACAGTCCCCTTTTTCTTTTCTTGGCAGCGTGTTTGAGCGCCTTGCCGCCGGCCCGCAGCCGCCCGAGTGGCTAGCACACGAAGTGCAGCACCGCGCCGTGCTGTTCCTCAACCATGTGCTGATGCAGGAGCGCGCGGCCACCGAGCGCCTGGCGCGCCAAAGCGGCCGGGTGGCTCGCCTCCAGTGGCGCGGCTATTCCATGGCGCTGCAGGTCACCCCCGCGGGACTGTTCGATCTGGCCCCGCCCACGCAAGAGCCCCATCTGCGCCTGGAGGCCACGCAAACCTCGCCACTCGACCTTGCGCAGTCTGCCCTGCGCGGCGACAAGCCGGCCGTGCGCATCGAGGGCGACGTGCAGCTCGCCGCCGATCTGCAGTGGCTGGCAGATAACGTGCGCTGGGACGCTGAAGAAGACCTGGCGCGCCTAGTGGGCGATGTGCCTGCGCACATGCTCGCCGGCATGGCACGGCGGTCGGTGGAGGCGTTGCGCCAGTTCGTGGGGGCGCGCATCGCCCTCGCGCCAGCCCCTGCCAGCCACCCCGCCGCTGCCCCCGCGGCCGACAGCGGCGACCGGGCCGCACCATGAAGCGCTTCTTCCGCGGCGCCACCATTGTCTGGGTGGCGCTGCGCTACGGCCTGGACGAGCTGGTTTTGACCAGCTTTCAAAAGCCTTGGTTGCGCCTGCTCGCCCGTGTGGTGTCGGTGGGGCGCAACCTGCAGGCACCGCGCGGCCAGCGCCTGCGCGAGGCGCTTGAGCGGCTGGGGCCGATCTTTGTGAAGTTCGGACAGGTGCTGTCGACCCGGCGCGACCTTATGCCGCCCGACATTGCCGATGAACTGGCGCTGTTGCAGGACCGCGTGCCGCCGTTCGATTCTGCGATTGCCGTGGCGACGATCGAGCGCGCGTTCCGCCGACCCCTGGCCGAGGTGTTCGAAACCTTCGAGCACGATCCGGTCGCCAGCGCCTCGATCGCACAGGTCCACTTTGCCACCCTGCGCGACCGCCGCGGCCTGCTGCACCAGGTCGCGGTGAAGGTGCTGCGCCCGGGCATGCTGCCGGTGATCGAGAAGGATTTGGGGCTCATGCGCACGATGGCCGGCTGGCTCGAAGGCCTGTCCGCCGATGGCAAGCGCCTCAAGCCGCGCGAGGTGGTGGCGGAGTTTGACAACTACCTGCACGACGAGCTGGACCTGGTGCGCGAGGCGGCCAATGCGGCGCAGTTGCGGCGCAACATGGAAGGCCTGGGCCTGGTGGAAATCCCCATCATCCACTGGGACTTCTGCCACGCGGAGGTGATGGTGATGGAGCGCATGAACGGCGTGCCCATCAGCCAGGTCGAGCGCTTGCGGGCGGCCGGCGTGGACATTCCCAAACTGGCGCGCGACGGTGTCACGATCTTCTTTACGCAGGTGTTCCGCGACGGCTTCTTCCACGCCGACATGCACCCGGGCAACATCCAGGTCAGCCTGGAGCCGGCCACGTTCGGGCGCTACATCTCGCTGGACTTCGGCATCGTCGGCACGCTGACCGAGTCCGACAAGGAGTACCTGGCGCAAAACTTCGTGGCCTTCTTCCGGCGCGACTACAAGCGCGTGGCTGAACTGCACATTGAAAGCGGCTGGGTGCCGCCCGAGACGCGGGTCAACGAGCTCGAGTCGGCCATCCGAACTGTCTGCGAGCCGTACTTTGACAGGCCGCTCAAGGAGATTTCGCTTGGCATGGTGCTGATGCGCCTGTTCCAGACCTCGCGGCGCTTCCAGGTCGAGATCCAGCCGCAGCTCGTGCTGCTGCAAAAGACGCTGCTCAACATCGAGGGCCTGGGGCGCCAGCTCGATCCCGACCTCGACCTCTGGAGCACGGCCAAGCCTTTCCTGGAAAAGTGGATGCTCGACCAGATGGGACCGCAGCGGATGTGGCGCGAACTCCGTGCCCAGGCCCCGCATTACGCACAGCTGCTGCCCGAATTGCCGCGCCTGCTGCACGATTACCTGCGCCGCGGCACGCCGCGCCAGCAACGCGGCCAGCGCGAGCTGCTGGAGCTCCTGCGCGAGCAAAAACGCACCAACCGCCTGCTGCAAAGCCTGGTCTATGGCGGGGTCGGGTTTTTGCTCGGGCTCCTGGCGATGCAGTGGCTGGTGCGCGTACGCATCTTCTGAACGGGCGTGGTCTGAAGGCGCGCCCGCTGTCGCCCACAAGCGACATGAAGGGCCGGGTTTGCGGGGTTTTGCGCTGATAATGCGCGGCGTTTTGTTGCAACCCCTTTGAGCTTTGGAGCGGCGCATGCTGGTGACTTTCATTGTTTTTTACCTGCTGGCCTCCATGGCGATCGGTCTGTTTGCCGCCACGCGGGTGCACAACACCGCAGACTACGCGGTGGCCGGCCGCAGCCTGCCGCTGGCCGTGATCATTGCGACCACGTTCGCGACCTGGTTTGGCTCGGAAACCGTGCTCGGGGTCTCGGCGCGCTTCATCGATGGCGGGCTGGGCGAGGTGGTGGAAGACCCGTTTGGTGCTTCCATGTGCCTGGTGCTCGTCGGCCTGTTCTTTGCGTACCGGCTTTACCAGAAGAACCTGATCACGCTGGGCGATTACTACCGCCAGCGCTACGGCCGCACCATTGAGGTGGTGTGTTCGTGCATCATCTTGTTCAGCTACCTGGGCTGGGTGGCCGCGCAGGTCACGGCGTTGGGCCTGGTGTTCAACCTGCTCACGCAGGGCGCGCTCTCGATTACCACCGGCATGGTGCTGGGAACGGCGGTGGTCTTGATCTACACGCTGTACGGCGGCATGTGGTCGGTGGCGCTGACCGACTTTGTCCAGATGATCGTGATCGCCCTCGGGTTGATCGCCATCGCCTTTTATGCGGCCGACCTGGCCGGTGGCGCGGGCAAGGTCATCGACTTTGCGGCGCGCGAAGGCAAATTCCAGTTCTTTCCGCGGGACGGCGGCTTCAAGCAGTGGACGTTCTTTTTTGCCGCGGCCATCACCATGATGCTGGGCTCGATTCCGCAGCAGGACGTGTTCCAGCGCGTCATGTCGTCGAACAGCGCCCGCACGGCGCGCAACGGCCCGATCATCGGCGGCATCCTGTATTTGCTGTTCGCCTTCATTCCCATGTTCGTGGTCACCGCTGCGGTGCTGATCATGCCCGAGACGGCGCAGGCCCTGCTCAAGGACGATCCGCAGAAGGTGCTGCCCACGCTGGTGATGGAGCGCATGCCGCTGGCGTTGCAGGTGGCCTTTTTTGGCGCGCTGCTCTCGGCCATCATGTCCACGGCCTCTGCGACCCTGCTGGCGCCCGCGACCACGTTTGTCGAGAACATCCTGCGCAACCTGCGCCCCGGCATGAGCGATGCCGCCACCCTCAAGGCGATGCGCGTCTCGGTGCTGGTGTTCACGCTGGTGGTGCTCGCCTATGCCATCACCATGCAGGGCACCTCGATCTATGAAATGGTGTCGGGCGCCTACCAGGTGCCTCTGGTGGGGGCTTTTGTGCCTTTGGTGTTTGGCCTCTACTGGAAGCGTGCCACCACGCAGGGAGCGCTCTGCGCCGTGGCGCTGGGCCTGGGGGTCTGGCTCCTGTTCGTGGCCACGCCGGTGCTGTCGTCAGCGTTCCCGCAGCAACTCGCCGGCGTGCTGGCCGCACTGGCGGGCATGGTGGCGGGGTCGCTGGCGCCGCAATGGACCGCAGACCACAAGGGCCACGTGCGCCACTACCAGGGCACGCCGGTCTGAGCCGAGCGCACGCTGGAGTCCAAGCGCGCGGTCCGGCTGCGCGCTTGAACAGGGGCAGGCCGCCTATAATTGAAGGTTTTGCACTTCCAGCCTTCTTATTGCCATGCCTATCTATGCCTACAAATGCGGCTCCTGTGGCCATGCCAAGGATGTGCTGCAGAAAATTTCTGCCGATCCCCTGACGGTTTGCCCGGCCTGTGGCGCCGAGGCGTTCACCAAGCAGGTGACTGCGGCCGGTTTCCAGCTCAAGGGCTCGGGCTGGTATGTCACCGATTTTCGCGGCGGCAATTCTGGCGCCAGTGCAGCACCCGCCACGCCGGCCGCGGCGGGCGATGCCGGCACGGCCCCTGCGGCCAAGGCTGACGCCGCTGCCGCACCTGCCAGCGCCCCGGCTGCCACCCCGACCACGAACTGAGCGCAGTTGATGGCACCCTTGCGCAAATGGCTGTTCACGGGCCTTTTGGTGATCGTTCCGGGAGCGATCACCATCGCGGTGCTCAACTGGATCGTCGGCCTGCTCGACCAGACCCTGCTCATCCTGCCCGGGGCCTGGCATCCGGACAAATTGCTGGGCCTCCATATTCCGGGTTTCGGCGTGGTGCTCACGCTGGTGATCCTGCTGGCGGTGGGGGCCACCGCGAGCAACTTCGCCGGTCGCAAACTGGTGCAATGGGGGGACGCCCTCGTCAGCCGCATTCCGGTGGTGCGCTCCATCTATTCCAGCGTCAAGCAGGTGTCGGACACGCTCTTTTCCGAGAGTGGCAACGCATTTCGCACCGCCGTGCTGGTGCAGTGGCCGCGCGAAGGCGTCTGGACCGTGGCCTTCGTCACGGGTGCGCCCAGCGGCGAGGTCGCGGCCTACCTGCGCGATGAATTCCTCAGCGTCTACGTGCCGACCACGCCCAACCCCACGGGCGGCTATTTCGTGATGGTGCGCAAGAGCGACTGCATCGAGCTCGACATGAGCGTGGATGCCGCCCTGCGCTACATCGTTTCCATGGGCGTGGTGGCACCCAGCGACCCCGCTCTTGCAAACCCCAAATAAACCTTTTACCAACGCGCCCTTGCCGGCGCCGGAAGTCTTGCCATGGCCATGCGTTCCCACTATTGCGGTCTTGTCACCGAAGCCCTGTTGGGCCAAACCGTCACCCTCGCAGGCTGGGTGAACCGCCGCCGCGACCATGGCGGCGTGATCTTCATCGACCTGCGCGACCGCGAAGGCTATGTGCAGGTGGTGTGCGACCCCGACCGTGCCGAAATGTTCAAAACCGCCGAAGGCGTGCGCAACGAGTTCTGCGTGCAGGTCAAGGGCCTGGTGCGCGCGCGCCCCGAGGGAACGACCAACGACAGCTTGAAGAGCGGCAAGATCGAGGTGCTGTGCCACGAACTGAACGTGCTCAATCCCTCGGTGACGCCGCCGTTCCAGCTCGACGAAGAGAACCTGTCGGAGACCACCCGGCTCACGCACCGCGTGCTCGACCTGCGCCGCCCCTACATGCAGAACAACCTGATGCTGCGCTACCGCGTGACGATGGAAGTGCGCAAGTTCCTCGACGCCCATGGCTTTGTCGACATCGAAACGCCCATGCTCACCAAGAGCACGCCCGAAGGCGCGCGCGACTACCTCGTGCCCAGCCGCGTGCACGACGGCCACTTCTTCGCGCTGCCGCAGTCGCCCCAGCTGTTCAAGCAGCTCCTGATGGTGGCGGGCTTCGACCGCTACTACCAGATCACCAAGTGCTTCCGCGACGAAGATCTGCGCGCCGACCGCCAGCCCGAGTTCACGCAGATCGATATCGAAACCTCGTTCATGGAAGAGCAGGACATCCGTGACATGTTCCAGGGCATGGTCAAGACCGTGTTCCAGAACACGCTGGGCGTGGATCTGGGCGAATTTCCGGTCATGACCTACCAAGACGCAGCCTACCGCTTTGGCTCGGACAAGCCCGATCTGCGCGTCAAGCTCGAATTCACCGAACTCACCGACGTGATGAAGGACGTGGACTTCAAGGTGTTCTCGGGTGCCGCCAACATGAAGAAAGGCCGCGTGGTGGCCCTGCGCGTGCCCGGCGGCGCACGCGAAGCCGGCGGCCTCTCGCGCGGCGAGATCGACGGTTACACCGAGTTCGTCAAGATCTACGGCGCCAAGGGCCTGGCCTACATCAAGGTCAACGATCTGGCCAAGGGCCGCGACGGCCTGCAATCGCCCATCGTCAAGAACATCCATGACGCGGCCATCGCCGAGATCCTGCAGCGCACCGGCGCGCAGGACGGCGACCTGCTGTTCTTCGGTGCCGACAAGGAAAAGGTCGTCAACGACGCCATTGGCGCGCTGCGCATCAAGATCGGCCACAGCGAGTTCGGCAAGAAGAACGGCCTGTTCGAGGACCGCTGGGCGCCGCTGTGGGTGGTGGACTTCCCGATGTTCGAGCACGACGAGGAAAACGACCGCTGGGTCGCCGTGCACCACCCCTTCACCGCGCCCAAGGACGGCCACGAGGACTACATGGTCACCGCCCCCGAGAAGTGCATCTCCAAGGGTTACGACATGGTGCTCAACGGCTGGGAGATGGGCGGCGGGTCCGTGCGCATCCACCGTGCCGACGTGCAGCAGAAGGTGTTTGACGCGCTCAAGATCACGCCCGAAGAGGCGCAGCAGAAGTTCGGCTTCCTGCTCGACGCGCTGCAGTACGGTGCGCCGCCGCACGGCGGCCTGGCCTTTGGCCTGGACCGCATCGTGACGATGATGACCGGCGCCGAATCGATCCGCGACGTGATCGCCTTCCCCAAGACGCAGCGCGCCCAGTGCCTGCTCACGCAGGCGCCCAGCCCGGTGGACGAAAAGCAGTTGCGCGAACTGCACATTCGCCTGCGCAATGTGGATGCCGTGAAGGCGGGCTGAAGCCCGGTTGCGGCGCTGTCCGCCGGTTGACGCAATCCAAGAAGCGGCAGGGCCTGGGGCCCGGGCCGCTTTTTTTTTGGCCTGGGCAAGCTGCGTGCCGTAAAGGCGGCGCTGCGGTAGGGATCTTGTCGTACAGCGGTGCCGTGCTTCGGGGTGTATTCTGGGCTTCCCAACCACAGACACGATGACGTCCAACCCCAAAATCCCCCAGTCGGTGCTGGTGGTCATCCACACCGCCGCGCTCGATGTGCTGCTGCTCCGCCGTGCCGACACGGACGCTGATTTCTGGCAGTCGGTGACCGGCAGCAAAGACAGCCTGGCCGAGAGCTGGCGCGACACGGCGCTGCGCGAAGTGCAGGAAGAGACCGGTATCGACGCCGGCACCGGCGCGTGCGCCCTGGTCGACTGGCAGCTGCAGAACGTCTACAGCATCTACCCGCAGTGGCTGCACCGCTATGCGCCCGGCGTGCGCCAGAACACCGAGCACCTCTTTGGCCTGCAGGTTCCGGCCGGCACGCCAGTCGCCTTGAATCCGCGCGAGCACACCGCATGTGCATGGCTGCCCTGGCGCGAGGCGGCCGAGCGCTGCTTCTCTCCCTCCAACGCCGAGGCCATCCTCTTGTTGCCACAATTTTGCCGACCATGATCACGCATTCCGACGACTCTGCCGGCATCCTGCGGGTTGCCACCTACAACATCCACAAAGGCGTGCAGGGCATAGGCCCCGCGCGCCGGCTGGAGATCCACAACCTAGGGCACGCGGTCGAGCAGCTCGATGCCGACATCGTCTGCCTGCAGGAGGTGCGCAAGATGCACCGCCGCGAGGCGCAGTACTTCGAGCGCTGGCCCGAGGTGTCGCAGGCCGAATTCCTGGCGCCCGAGGGCTACGAGTCGGTCTACCGCACCAACGCGTTCACGCGCCATGGCGAGCATGGCAATGCGCTGCTCACGCGCTGGCCCGTGATCGGCCACCAGCACGAGGACATTTCCGACCACCGCTTCGAGCAGCGCGGCCTGCTGCATGTCGAGGTCGACATCCAGGGCCAGCATGTGCACGTGATCGTCGTGCACCTGGGCCTGGTTCCGGGCAGCCGCGTGCGCCAGGTGCAGCGGCTGCGCCAGTTCATCGAACGCGAAGTGCCCTCGCATGCGCCGCTGGTCGTGGCGGGCGATTTCAACGACTGGGGCCTGCAGGTCAAGCACACGCTCGCGCGCTTCGGGCTGATCGAGTTCGATGCCACGCAGGCCCTGACCTATCCGGCGCGGTTGCCCATCGTGCAGCTGGACCATATCTATGTGCGCGGGCTCACGCCATTGGGCCTGAAGGTGCCGCGGGGGCGCATCTGGTGGCGCATGTCCGACCACCTGCCGCTGATCGCCGAGTTCCGGGTGTAGCCGCTTGGCCACCCCCCTTGCACCACACCACCGCCGCCCTGAGGCCGGGCGTCCGCACGGTGCGCCGTGGAGGGCCGCGGTGTGAAAAATGGCCTGGTCCTCGGCGACGGGCACCGCGTGCAGCTGCTGCAAGGTGCCGCCGAGCTGTTTCCGGCCCTGGTGCGCGCCATGGATGCGGCCGTGGTCGACATCCAGTTCGAAACCTACATCTTCGACTTCACGGGTGCCAGCGTCGGTGTGGCCGAGGCGCTGGAGCGCGCCGCCCAGCGCGGGGTGCGCACGCAACTGGTGGTCGATGGCGTGGGCACCGGCCCGCTGCCGCCGCAGTGGCAGCAGCGCTTTGCCGCGGCGGGCGTGCAGTTTCGCGTCTATTCCCCGCTGGGGCCGCTGGGCCTGCTGCTGCCCCACCGCTGGCGCCGGCTGCACCGCAAGCTCTGCGTGGTCGATGGGCGCATGCTGTTTTGTGGCGGCATCAACGTGCTCGACGACTTCCACGACCCCAATTACGGTGCGCTGGACGCGCCGCGCCTGGACTTCGCCGTCCAGGCCACGGGCCGCCTCGTGGTCCAAGCCAGCGACGCGATGGAAAAGCTCTGGCAGCGCATGCAGGCGGTGCGCGACGTGCGGGCCCACCGCCTGCCACAGGCCGTGCGTGCGCTGCGCGCGGCCCATGTCGCCTCCCTCGGCGAGGAGGCCGCGGAAGCGGCGCTGCCGGGCCCGCGCATGCGCGCCGCGCTGGTGCTGCGCGACAACGTGCGCAACCGCAGCCGCATCGAAAAGGCCTACCTGCGCGCCATCGGTTTCGCGCGCGAGGAAATCATCATCGCCAACGCCTACTTCGTGCCCGGGCGCAAGCTGCGCCGCGCGCTGGTGCACGCGGCCGAGCGCGGCGTGCGCGTGCGCCTGCTGCTGCAGGGGCGCTATGAATATTTCATGCAGTACCACGCGGCCCGGCCGGTGTACGGCGCGCTGCTGGCGGCGGGCGTCGAGATCCACGAGTATTCGCCGAGCTTCCTGCACGCCAAGGTCGCGGTGATCGATGCGCTGTGGCCGCGCCCCTGGGCCACGGTGGGCTCGTCCAACCTCGATCCGCTGTCGCTGCTGCTGGCGCGCGAGGCCAACGTGGTCGTCGAAGACGCGGCCTTCGCCGAGGGCCTGCGCGCGCGCCTGGTGCACGCCATGGAGCACGCGGGCCACCTGCTCGACCCCGCCCAGTACGCCGCCCGGCCCTGGCGCGAGCGCGCGCTCGACGGCGTGGCTTTCGCGCTCATGCGCACGGCGCTCTGGGTCTCTGGCAAGAGCTATTGAGGGTTCTCTGAATGCTATTGTTTTTATAGCTTTCTGCGCTTGCTGGTATTGCGCTGAACGGCAAAAACCCTTGGAGTATTGCCCGCGCGGTTCGCTGTTACCATGCCGGCATGTTCAGACAAACCGCCGCCGACATGAATCCTGCCAACCCCGACGAAGGCACGCCGGTCTCCGTCAAGATCCGCGAGCGGCTGGGCGCTGCGCGCAAGCGCTTTCATGCCAACGACAACATCGCCGAGTTCATCGAGCCCGGCGAACTCGAGCTGCTGCTCGACGAGGTCGAAGCCAAGATGCAGGGCGTGCTCGACAGCCTGGTCATCAACACCGCGGGCGACCACAACACCCACAACACCGCGCGCCGCGTGGCCAAGATGTACCTCAACGAGGTGTTCAAGGGCCGCTACGTCGCGCAGCCGCCGATCACCGAGTTCCCGAACGCCGAGCACCTCAACGAGCTGATGATCGTCGGCCCGATCACCGTGCGCAGTGCCTGCAGCCACCATTTCTGCCCCGTCATCGGCAAGATCTGGATCGGCGTGCTGCCCAACGAGCACACCAACGTGATCGGCCTGTCGAAGTACGCGCGCCTGGTCGACTGGGTCATGGGCCGCCCGCAGATCCAGGAAGAGGCCGTGGTGCAGCTGGCGGACCTGATCATGGAAAAGACCCAGCCCGACGGCCTGGCCATCGTCATGGAGGCATCCCATTTCTGCATGTCCTGGCGCGGCGTGCGCGAGATGGACAGCAAGATGCTCAACTCCGTCATGCGCGGCGTCTTCCTCAAAGACCCGTCGCTGCGGCGCGAATTTTTGTCCCTCATTCCCGGAAGGAATTGACATGTTGGTACGCCTGCTCTATGCGAGCCGTGCGGTCGATACCTCGCCCGACGCCATCGAAGCCATCCTGACCCAGTCGCGCCAGCACAACCCGGGCTGCGGCATCACCGGCATCCTCTGCTACGGCGGGGGCATCTTCCTGCAGGCCATCGAAGGCGGACGCTCCGCGGTCAATGAGCTCTACGGCCACATCCAGCGCGACCCACGCCACAAGAATGTCGAGCTGCTGCACTACGAAGAGATCACCGAACGGCGCTTTGGCGGCTGGACCATGGGCCAGGCCAACCTGTCCAAGGTCAACCACTCCATCTTGCTCAAGTACTCTGAAAAGCCCGAGCTCGACCCGTACTCCGTGTCGGGCAAGGTGTCGTTTGCGCTGCTCGAAGAGCTGATGGCGACGGCCTCCATCATCGGCAGGGCATAAGTGAACACCGCCCTGCGTCGCGTCGCTCCTTCCCCCCGCTCGCGCATCGCTGCGCGATGCGGGCAGGGGGACGCCACCGGTGCAGCGGGGCGGCCTTTGCACGGTGGCCGCTGGCCTGGGCCGCGCCGGTCTCAGTCGCACCGGATGGAGCACAGCGCAGTCGATCACTGATTTTCTTCCGCGCCATGGCACGGCCGCAGTCCTGAAGGGCTGTGGCCATTTGTTTTTCATGACCCTCACCGCCTTTGCCCTCATCCTTCTCGCCGGCCTGATCCATGCCTGCTGGAACATCGCCGCCAAGAAAGCGGGGGGCGATGCGCGTTTCGCGTTCTTCACGGCCGTGCTGATGATGCTGTTCTGGGCGCCGCTGGGCTGGTGGGTGGGGCGCGACGTCGTGCCGCTGTGGGGCCTGCAGGAATGGGCCTTTGTGGTCGCCAGTGGCGTGCTGCATGTGTTTTATTACGTCATCCTGCTGCGTGGCTACCGCAAGGCCGACCTCACCGTGGTCTACCCGCTGGCGCGCGGTTCGGGGCCGCTGCTGTCCTCGCTGGTGGCGATCGCGCTGCTGGGCGAGCAGATTACGGCCCTCGGCCTGCTGGGCATTGCGGGCGTGGTCGGCGGCGTGTTCCTGATCGCCGGCGGCCCGGGGCTGCTGCGCGCCTCGCACGACCCGCAGGCGCGTGCGCGCGTGCACTTGGGGCTGGCCTACGGCGTGCTGACAGGGGTCTTCATCGCCAGCTACACCCTGGTCGATGGCTACGCTGTCAAGGTCGTGCTGATGTCGCCCATCCTCATCGACTACATGGGCAATTTCGTGCGCGTGGCCTTGCTGGCGCCGGCCGTGCTGCGCGACCTGCCCACCGCCGCCGTGCTGTGGCGCGCGCAGTGGCGCTTTGCGCTGCTGGTAGCCGTGGTCAGCCCGGTGGCCTATGTGTTGGTGCTCTACGCCATGCAGCAGGCGCCGCTGTCGCACGTGGCGCCGGCGCGCGAGGTCTCCATGCTGTTCGCCGCCCTCATCGGCGGCCACCTGCTGGGCGAGGGCGACCGCGCGGCACGCGTGCTGGGCGCGCTGTGCATCGCCGCCGGCGTGGCGGCGCTGGCGCTGGGCTGAACGCGCATGGCCACGCCCGCTGCGGCCATCGCCACCCCGCTGCTGGGCTGCGACTTCTCCAGCCGCCCGAGCCGGCGCAAGCCCATCATGCTGGCGCTGGGCGAGCGGCGCGGCGGCCGCGTCGTTCTGGCCGGCCTGCAGCGTTTTGCCACGCTCGAAGATTTTGGCCGCTGGCTGGCCGAGCCGCGCCCCTGGGTGGGCGGCTTTGACCTGCCGTTCGGCCTGCCGCGCGAACTGCTGCAGACCCTGGGCTGGCCGCTGCAGTGGCAGGCCTGCATGCGCCACTACCGGTCGCTCACGCGTGCGCAGGTGCGCGACGTCTTTGCCGCCTTTTGCGCCGGGCGCCCCGCAGGCGGCAAGTTTGCGCACCGCGCCACCGATGGCCCGGCGGGCTCCAGCCCGAGCATGAAATGGGTCAACCCGCCCGTGGCATACATGCTGCATGCCGGCGTGCCACTGCTGCTCGATGCGGGCGTGCACCTGCCCGGCCTGCACGCGGGCGAGGACCGGGACGGGGCGCGGCGCGTGGCCGTGGAGGCCTACCCGGGTCTGCTGGCGCGCGAGGTGCTGGGGCGGCGCAGCTACAAGAGCGACGCGCGCGCCCAGCAGACGGCCGAGCGCCTGCTCGCGCGCAAGGACCTGGTCACCGCGCTGGAACACGGCCAGACCCGGCTGTGTCTGCAGCTCAAGCTCAGCCATACGCAGCGCGATGCCCTGGTCGACGACGTCAGCGGCGACAGCCTGGACGCCGTGCTGTGCCTGCTGCAGGCCGCCTGGGCCGAGCGCGCGCACGCGGCGGGCGATCCGCTCTACGGCCTGCCGCCCGGCATGGACCCGCTCGAAGGCTGGATCGTCACGGCGTGAGGCGGCGGCGGCCATGGCCCGCAGGCCCGGGCGCACAATGGCAGGCTGTGTCCTTTCCGTTCTCTGGAGCCGCATTTCCATGCCTTCTCTTGAAACCCTGGTGGCGTTTTTTGGTGTCGCCGTCCTGCTGGGCCTGACGCCCGGCCCCGACAACCTCTTCGTGCTGCTGCAGTCGGCCCAGCGCGGCTGGCGCGCTGGCATGGCCGTGGTGCTGGGCCTGTGCGCGGGGCTCGTGGTGCACACGGCGGCCGTGGCGCTGGGGCTGGCGGCGGTGTTCGCGGCCTCGGCGCTGGCGTTCACCGCGCTCAAGTTCTGCGGCGCCGCTTACCTGGCGTGGCTCGCGTGGCACAGCCTGCGCGCGCCGGTGGCGGTGGTCGATGGGGCGGTGGGCGATGGCGCCACAGGTGAAGAAGGGGCCGGAGCCAACGGCCAGAGCGCGCGCGGCGCTGCAGCGGCCCCGGGCCTGGCGCGCATGGTGGGGCGCGGCATGGTGATGAACCTCACCAACCCCAAGGTGCTGATCTTCTTCCTGGCATTCCTGCCGCAGTTCGCCGACCCGGCGCGCGGCAGCGTGGCGCCGCAGCTCATGGTGCTGGGCGTGGTCTTCATGCTGGCGACCTTGCTGGTGTTCGGTGCCATCGCCTGCTTTTCGGGGGCCTTCGGGGTGCTGCTGCAGCGCTCGGCGCGCGCGCAGCGCTGGCTCAACCGGGTGGCGGGGCTGGTCTTTCTCGGGCTGGCGGTGCGCCTGGCCACGGTGACGCGGTAAATTGTGCTATGTAAAATATAGCTGTAATCGCTCGACAGATAAGCGTTTGAAGCCAAAAACACCCAAAAAATGACACCGCGCAGGACGATGCTCCCATGACCGAACTGATCCTCATCCGCCACGGCGAGACCGACTGGAACCGCGAGCTGCGCTTCCAGGGCCAGGTGGACGTGCCGCTCAACGCCACCGGCCATGCGCAGGCGCAGCGCCTGGCGCAGCGGCTGGCACGCGAAGGCGTGCGGGCCGACCACCTGGTCAGCAGCGACCTGCTGCGCACGCAGCAAACCGCGCAGCCCGTGCTGGGCGCGCTGCTGCCGCAGCTGCGCCTGGAGGCGCTGGTCGACCGCGCGCTGCGCGAGCAGAGTTTTGGCGTGGTCGATGGCATGCGCGTGGACGACATCAAGGCCCAACATGCCGGCGCCTGGGCGCAGTGGCTGCGCTTCCAGGCCGATTCTGGCATGCCCGGGGGCGAAACCACGCGCCAGTTCCATGCGCGTGTGATGGACGCGCTGCGGCGCCTGGCGCAGGCACACGCGGGCCAGACGCTGGTGGTGGTGACGCACGGCGGCGTGCTCGACATGGTGTGGCGCACCGCGCATGGCCTGGGATTGGCGGGTCCGCGCCAGAGCGACATTCCCAACGCCGCCTTCAACCGCGTGCGCATGCACGGCGATGCCATCGACATCCTGCGCTGGGCCGACACGCGGCACCTGGAGGGTTTGCCCGCGCAGCCGGTGTACGACCAGGCGAAGGCGCAGGCCGACTCCGAGGCCGGCGCAGCCCTCAAGCCTGCGTAAACCGGATCGCCGATCGCCCGGTGGGGTGTGGCGGTGGCCTGCGGCAGCAGCGCTGTCGACCCTGTCAGGGAGGGATTGCGCGCGCCCCCGAGTGCGGCGACCATGATGCTCCCATGGACCATTCTCTCGACCCTGTGGCACGCACCCTGGACAGCGCCTCGCTGGCGCACCTGAAAACCTGGGTCGGCACCACCGAAACGCTGGACGACACCGTCACCGCCGCCCCCGTGCAAGCCCTCAGCGCGACCTTGGACCGCGACGATCCGCCTCCCCGGACCGGCACGCCGCTGCCGCCGCTGTGGCACTGGCTGTATTTCTTGCCACACCCGCGCCAGAGCGCGCTGGGCCCGGACGGCCACGCCCGGCGCGGCGGCTTCCTGCCGCCGGTGCCGCTGCCGCGCCGCATGTGGGCCGGGGGCCGCCTGCAGTGGCAGCCGGGCAACCCCCTGGT
The DNA here is from genome assembly GCF_012931925.1 of Acidovorax sp. SRB_24. Lineage (NCBI taxonomy): Bacteria > Pseudomonadati > Pseudomonadota > Betaproteobacteria > Burkholderiales > Comamonadaceae > Acidovorax > Acidovorax sp. SRB_24. The sequence continues at coordinate 25,756 of NZ_MWOM01000019.1, read as the reverse complement.
GGTGGGCGATGCCGTGCGGCGCACCTCGCGCATCGCCTCGGTCACGCACAGGGCGGGGCGCACGGGCGACCTGCTGTTCGTGCAGGTGCAGCACGCAGTGCACAACGCGCGGGGCCTGGCACTCACGGAGGAGCACGACATCGTCTACCGCGCGGCCGCGCGGGCCGATGACCCGGCGCCACCGCCCATGCCGGCCGAGCAAGGCGCCGCCTGGCAGCGCGACATCGTGCCCGACGATGTGCTGCTGTTCCGCTATTCGGCGCTGACCTTCAACGGCCACCGCATCCACTACGACCGCCGCTATGTGACCGAGGTCGAAGGCTATCCCGGCCTCGTCGTGCACGGCCCGTTGATCGCCACGCTGCTGGTCGATCTGGTGCGCCGCCAGCGGCCGGGGGCACGGCTCAAGGGTTTCCGCTTCAAGGCCGTGCGGCCGGTGTTCGACCTGCACCCGTTCGGCCTCCATGGCGCGCCGTCGGCCGACGTACAGGAGGTGCGGCTGTGGGCCAGCGACCACGAAGGCGGGCTTGTCCTGCAGGCCACGGCCGAGCTGTGGTGAGCGGTCCGACCCTTGGAGGCGGGCGCGGGCCTCGGATGGGCCGGGCCCTGGGTCGGCCAGGAACAGAACCACCGGCGCAGCGGCAACGCCGGCGCCTGCGGCGCGGTGGCGCATTGAGAAGCCCTGCCGGCACCGTGCGCCAAGGCGCCCGGGCGGCCGCCGCTCAGGCGCTGGCCGGCGGCTGCGGCCAGGGCCGCTGGGGGTCGCGGATCAGCTCGAACGCTCGCGCCAGGCGCAGCACGCCGAGGTCGTCAAAGCGCGCCCCGGCGATCTGCAGGCCGATCGGCAGGCCGCCGGCGGTGTAGCCGCAGTTGACCGAGGCGGCCGGCTGCTCCGACATGTTGAACGGCACCGTGAAGCCGATGTGCTCCAGCGGGCGCAACGGGTCGTTGGTGGGCGATGGCAGTTCGGCCGGGAAGGCCGCCATCGGGGCCACGGGCGAGACCACGTAGTCGAAGGCGCTGCAGGCCTGGACGGTGGCGATGCGCACGAGGTGGAACTGCTGGCTCGCGCGGTACACCTCGGCACCGGTCATGGTGGCCGCGCTGTCGGCCCACGCGCGGATGTAGGGCAGCACCCGGGCCTTGCGCGCGGGCGCCAGGCTGGCCATGTCCAGGTGCGAGCGCATGCGCCAGAAATGGTCCATGCCGTCGAGCATGGCCTGCGTCATGAACGGCTGCATGGGCACGACGGAGGCGCCTGCGCGCTCCAGCAGGCGCGCGGCGTGCTCGACGGCGGCGCGCACCTCGGGCTCCAGGGCCAGGCCGCAGCCCGCTTCGAGCAGCAGCCCGATGCGCAGGCCGCGCAGGTGCCCCGCGCCGTGGTCGAAATCGGCCCAGGCAATGTCTTGCGCGGGCAGGCTCATGCTGTCGCGCGCGTCGCTTTGGCTCAGCACCTGCATCATGAGCGCGGCGTCGGCGACGCTGCGGGTCATCGGGCCGGCGGCGCGGCCGGTGTAGGGCGGGTCGATGGGAATGCGCCCCAGGCTGGGCTTGAGGCTGAAGATGCCGCACCAGCTCGCCGGCAGGCGCAGCGAGCCGCCGATGTCGGTGCCCACGTGCAGCGGGCCGTAGCCCGCAGCGGCGGCGGCGCCCGCGCCGGCGCTGGAGCCGCCCGGTCCCTTGGACAGGTCCCAGGGGTTGCGCGCCAGCGCATGGAAGCTCGACAGCCCCGACGACAGCATGCCGTAGTCGGGCATGGTGGTCTTGGCCACGAGCACGGCACCGGCCTCGCGCAGGCGGGCGGCCGGCGGGGCGTCGGCACTGGCGGGCACCAGGTCGGCGGCCGCGGTGCCCAGCGGCGTCGGATCGCCGCGCGTGGCGATGTTGTCCTTGAGGGTGGCCGGCACGCCATCGAGCAGGCCCTGGGGCGCGCCGCGCTGCCAGCGGGCCTCGGAGGCGCGTGCCTGGGCCAGCGCGGCCTCGGGGCGCAGCAGCCAGGTGGCATGCAGGTGCGGCTCCCAGCGTTCGATGTGGTCGAGCACGGCCCGCGTCACCTCCACGGGCGAGAGCGTGCGCGCGCGGTAGGCGGCGAGCAGGGCGTGGGCGGGCAGCGCATGTAGCGCGCCGCCGGTGGCGGGGGCGCTCAGGTCCACGACAGCGCCGAGAGGTCGTTGACGAACACGGGCATGTCTTTCCACAGGCCCTTGAGGTTCTTGTGTGCCACCGTCACCCACTGCGGCTGGTACAGGAAGGCGTGCACGCAGTCCTGCGCCAGCAGGCGCTGCGCGTCGCCCAGGAGGCGGGCGCGGTCGGCCGGGCGTGCCGAGGTCTGGATCTTTTCGTAGAGCTCGTTGAACTGGGGCGACTGGTAGCCCCAGTAGTAGTCGGGCTTGGCGAAGTTGCCCAGGTCGAAGGGCTCGACGTGCGAAATCAGCGTCAGGTCGTAGTTCTTGGCGCCATAGGTGCCGCTGAGCCACTGCGCCCACTCCACGTTCTGCAGCTTGGCGACGATGCCGATCTTGGCCAGCTGCGCCGCGATCACCTCGCCGCCCTGGCGCGCGTAGGGCGCGGGCGGCAGCGTCATGGTGAGTTCGAGCGGCGTCTTGATGCCGGCCTCGGCCAGCAGCTTCTTGGCCTTCTCCACGTCGTAGGGGTTGATGCCCGTGGTGTCCACGTAGCCGAAGGCGCCGGGCACATAGTGGCTGCCGATCGGGGCGCCATAGCCGTCGGCCCCGCCCTCGATCACGGCCTTGCGGTCGATGGCGGCCGCGATCGCGCGGCGCACGCGCACGTCGTTGAGGGGCTTCTTGGCATTGTTGATGGCCAGGATGGTCTTGGCGCGCGAGCCGCTCACCACCACCTGGAAGCGCGGGTTGGCCTTGAACTGCGCCACGCTGCGCGGCGTCACGCGCGGGAAGGCGTCCACGTCGCCGGCCAGCAGCGCCGCCACCTGGGCGGCCGGGTCGGAGATGAAACGGAAGGTGGCGCGGCGGATGCGGATGGCGCCAGGGTTGCGGAACCCGTCCCAGCGGCCGAGCGTGATCGACGAGCCCTTGCTCCAGGCATCGAGCTTGTAGGGGCCGGTGCCCACGGGCTGGGTGGCGTTGGTGGCGGCGCTCTTGGGCTCGACGATGATGGCCGTGGCCTGTCCGAGCACGAACAGGAAGTCGGGGTCGATGTCCTTGTTGATGACCACCACCGTGTGCTCGTCCACCACCTGCGTGCTGAGGTTGGCGAAGTTGCGCTTGTCCTTGTTGGTGCTCTTGTCGCTGCCGGCGCGATCGAACGAGAACTTCACGGCGGCGGCGTTGAACGGCTCGCCGTTCTGGAATTTCACGCCCTTGCGCAGCCGGAAGGTGGTGGTCTTGAGGTCGGGCGAGACCTCCCAGCCCTCGGCCAGCAGCGGCGAGACGCTGCCGTCGGGGTTGATCTTGGTCAGCGTTTCAAAGACGTTGTAGTGGACGATCTCGGCGATCGACGAGGCCGCGCCCGCCGTCGGGTCCAGCCCTGGCGGCTCCAGGGTCAGGGCCAGGACAACGGTGTCCTTCTTGCTCTGGGCGAGGGCCGCGAGCGGCAGGGCCAGCGGGGCGGCAGCCAGGGCGCCTGTGGCAAGGACGGTGCGGCGGTTGAGCATGGACAAGATCTCCGAATGAATACGTGGCAAGCGAGAACGCTCGCTGGGCGGCCTCCCCGGGGCGGGGGCTGCGCAGCGAGCCAGGTAACCTGTCTTTTTACACCATTGCGCGCAGCGCGCGCGCCGGCGCCGGCTGCATCGGGGGCACGGCCGCGAGCAGCGCGCGCGTGTACGGGTGGCTTGGCGCAGTGAACAGCGCGCCGGGCGCGCCCTGCTCGACGATGCGGCCCTGGTAGAGCACGGCCACCTCGTCGCACAAGTGGTTCACCACCGCCAGGTCGTGGCTGATGAGCAGGTAGGTGACGCCGAACTCCTGCTGCAGGTCCGCCATGAGGTTGAGCACCTGCGCCTGCACCGACACGTCGAGCGCGCTCACCGGTTCGTCGGCCACGATCAGGCGCGGGCGCGTGATGAGCGCGCGTGCAATCGCGATGCGCTGGCGCTGACCGCCCGAAAACTCATGCGGGTACTTGGCCAGGTCGCTGCGGCGCAGCCCCACCTGGTCGAGCACGGCGGCGGCCTGCGCCTGCTGCGCGGCGCGGCCCGCCTGCCCCTGGGCCTGCAGCGGCTCGGTGACGATGCGCTCGACGGTCTGGCGCGGATCGAGCGATCCGTACGGGTCCTGGAACACCATCTGGAAGTCGCGCCGCGCACGGCGCAGCTCGGCCTGCGGCAGCGTGTGCAGGTTGCGCCCGAGCAGCTCGACCGTGCCCGAGGTGGGCGTGTCCAGCGCCATCACCAGGCGCGCCAGCGTCGACTTGCCCGAGCCCGACTCGCCGACGATGCCCAGGCTGCGCCCGGCCGTGATGCGGAAGCCCACGCCGTTGAGTGCCTGCACTTTGGGCGGCGGCGCAAACAGCCGCTCGCGCGGCAGGGCGTAGTGGCGCACCAGGTCGGTGACCTGCAGCAGCGGCGGGTTCCGAGGGTCAAATGAGGCTCCAGCGCTTGCCCCGCCTGGGCTGGCAGCTATCAAATCGGTAGTTGCTGCGAGATTCATGCGGTGGCCTCCTGCGCGGCCGCCACCGCATCGAGCCGGATGCAGCGCACGACATGCCCGTTCGCCAGCAGCGTCGGCGGCGGCACGGTGGTGTGGCAGGCGCCGATGGTGAATGCGCAGCGTCCGGCGAACGGACAGCCGGCGGGCAGCTCCACCAGCTCGGGCACGGTGCCGGCGATGGTGGCCAGGCGCTTGCCGGGCTGGCGCACAGCCGCCAGGCGCGGGCGCGCGGCGAACAGGCCACGCGTATAGGGGTGCGCCATGGCGGCAAACACCTCTGCCGTGGGGCCGCTCTCGACCACGCTGCCGCCGTACATCACGAGCATGCGGCGCACGTTCTGCGCGATCACGCCGAGGTCGTGCGAGATCAGGATCAGCGCCATCTGGCGCTCGGCGACCAGCTCGGCGATCAGGTCGAGGATCTGCCGCTGGACGGTCACGTCCAGCGCCGTGGTCGGCTCGTCGGCGATCAGCAGGTCGGGCCCGCAGGCCAGCGCCATGGCGATGGTGATGCGCTGGCGCTGGCCGCCCGAGAACTGGTGCGGGTACGCGTCGATGCGCCGCGCGGCGTCGGGAATGCCCACGCGGTCCAGCAAGGCGATGGCCTCCTGGCGCGCCGCGCGCGCGCCCAGGCCGCGGTGCAGGCGCAGCGGCTCGGCCACCTGGTGGCCGATGCGGTGCACCGGGTTGAGCGCCGCCATGGGTTCCTGGAACACCATGCCGATGCGGTTGCCGCGGACCTGGCACAGCGCGGTGTCGCCCTGGCCCACGAGCTCCTGGCCGTGCAGGCGGATGCTGCCGCGCACCACGGCACGGTCGGGCAGCAGGCCCAGCAGCGCCAGGGCGGTCATCGACTTGCCGCAGCCCGACTCGCCCACCAGGCCCAGCGTGTCGCCGCGCTCGAGCGTGAAGCCGACGCCGCGCACGGCCTCGGCCGGGCCGCGGGGCGTTTGCAGCTGCACGTGCAGGTCGGAGACTTCGAGCAAGGCCATGGTTTCGGGTTCAGCGTTGGCGCGCGAGGCGCGGGTCCAGCAGGTCGCGCAGCCCATCGCCCAGCAGGTTCAGCCCGAGCACGGCCAGCGCGATGGCCACGCCGGGCCACACGGCCAGCAGCGGCGCCTGGAACATGAGGGTCTGCGCCTCGGCGAGCATGCGGCCCCACGAGGGCTGGGGCGGCTGCGTGCCCAGGCCGAGGTACGACAGCGCGGCCTCGGCCAGGATGGCGATGGCGAACTGGATGGTCGCCTGCACGATCAGCACCGAGGCGATGTTGGGTAGCACATGCTCGAGCGTGATGCGCCAGCGGCCCTTGCCGCAGGCGCGCGCGGCCAGGATGAATTCGCGCGACCAGACGGCGTTGGCCGAGGCGCGCGTGACGCGCGCGAAGGTCGGGATGTTGAAGATGCCGATGGCGACGATGGCGTTGACGATGCCGGCGCCAAACACCGCCGTCAGCATGATGGCCGAGAGGATCGCCGGGAAGGCGAAGGTGAAGTCGGCCAGGCGCATCACCAGCTCCTCGACCCAGCCGCGCCGCGCCGCCGCCAGCAGCCCCAGCGCCGTGCCGACCGACAGGCCGATGCCGACGGCGATCAGGCCGACCAGAATCGAATTGCGCGCACCCACGAGCAGCAGCGAGGCCACGTCGCGGCCGAACGCATCCGTGCCCAGCCAGTGCTGCGCCGTCGGCGCCTGCAGCTTGCCGGGCAGGTCCATCTCGTAGGGCGACCAGGGCGTCCAGACGAAGGACAGGCCGGCCGCGGCCAGCAGCAGCAGCACCAGCAGCGCGCCGAGCGCGAAGCTGGGGTGGCGCAGCGCGCGCTGCCAGCCGCGCGCGGGCCGTGCGGCGGCAGGCGGGGAGGGGGGGAAGGCGGAAGAGGGGTTCATATGTCGCTCGCCTGCACGCGCGGGTCGATCGCGGCATAGAGGAGGTCGACCACGAAGTTGACCGCGACCACCATGGCCGCCAGCAGCATCACGCAGTTGCGCACCACGACCAGGTCGCGGTTGGCGATGGACTGGAAGATCAGGCGCCCGAGGCCCGGCAGGTAGAAGACGTTCTCGACCACGATGGTGCCTGCCAGCAGATTCGCGAACTGCAGGCCCATCACCGTGATGACCGGAATCATGGCGTTGCGCAGCACATGGCCCCACAGCGTCGCGCGCCGCGACAGGCCCTTGGCGCGCGCGGTGCGCACGAAATCCTCGCGCAGCACTTCGAGCACCGCCGAGCGCGTGATGCGCGCCAGGATGGCGGCCTGCACCACGGCCAGCGCAATGGCCGGCAGCAGCAAGGCCTTGAGCGCCGGCACCAGGCCACCGCCGCTGTCCTCGGTCCAGCCCGGAAATCCGCCGGCCGAGAACCACTGCAGCTGCACCGAAAACAGCAGGATCAGCAGGATGGCGAACCAGAAGTTGGGAATGGCGATGCCGATCTGCGCCAGGGTCATCACCCCCACGTCGCCCAGCCGGTTGTGCCGCGCGGCCGCATAGACGCCCGCGGCCAGGGCCAGCACGGTGGTGATCGCCATCGCCAGCAGGGCCAGCGGCACGGTCAACGCCAGGCGCTCGAGCACCAGGTCCAGCACGGGCGAGCCGTAGGCGTGGCTGTTGCCCAGGTCGCCGGTGAGCAGGCCGCCCAGCCAGTGGCCATAGCGCTGCCAGGCCGGCTGGTCGAGCCCCAGCTGCGCGGCCAGGGCGGCGACGGCTTCGGGCGCCGCGTCGGGGCCCATCAGCACCTGCGCGGCGTTGCCCGGAAGGACCTCCAGCACCAGGAACACCACGGCGGAGGTGCCGAGCAGCGTGGCGAGGAAGGTGGCGAAGCGTTTGAGGAGGAAAAGACTCATGCAGGGAAAGCGGGGTCTGGCGAGGCGGCAGCGCAGGGCGAGGGTGGCGCCCGCAGCATAGCGGCAAATCTCCCCACCGCGGCGGTGGACTCCGGGGGGCGGTGGGGCGAAGCGGGATAATGGCGCATTGGTCCGCAGGCGTGCGCTAAAGCTTCTTCCGCACGCCGCGCCACCCCCACCGGAGTCTGCCATGGCCTTGATGATCACCGACGAATGCATCAATTGCGATGTTTGCGAACCCGAGTGCCCGAACCAGGCCATCTACCTGGGCCCGCAAATCTACGAGATCGATCCGCACAAGTGCACCGAGTGCGTCGGCCACTTTGACGAGCCGCAGTGCATGCAGGTCTGCCCCGTGTCCTGCATTCCCGTCGATCCGCAGCATGTGGAAAGCCGCGAAACGCTGTGGCAAAAATTCCACCGCCTGCAGGCGAGCGTGCAGATCGGCTAACCGTTTTCAGGTGATTTCAGACTCTAGTCCTTACAGGACAAGCGCTGGAAGCTATAAAAAGTGAAGTCAGTAAGGATCACGCTACCGCGGGCCGGGGCGGCTTGGGCCGTGGCGGTTTGGTGGTGTGGATCTGCAGCGTCGCTTTGTCCATGTCGCCCGCCTGCAGCAGCGGCCAGGCCTTGAGCGAGTGGGCAATGCTGTCCTCGATCAGCGTGCGCTGTTCGGGCGACGGCTTCTTGAGCACCCAGTTCGCCACGTCGGCGCGGTCACCGGGGTGGCCGATGCCGATGCGCAGGCGCCAGTAGTCGGGCGAGCCGAGCTGGGCGTGGATATCGCGCAGGCCGTTGTGCCCCGCGTGGCCACCGCCGCGCTTGAGCTTGGCCTGGCCGGGCACCATGTCGAGCTCGTCGTGCACCACCAGGATCTCGTCGGGTGGGATCTTGAAAAAACGCGCCAGGGCGGCCACCGACTTGCCCGACAGGTTCATGAAGGTCTGCGGCTGCAGCAGCCACACGCTCTGCCCCTGCACGGCGGTGCGCGCGGCCAGTCCCCAGTAGCTGCGCTCGGGCTGCAGGGTGAGCTTGAGTTCGCGCGCCAGCGCGTCTATCCACCAGAAGCCCGCGTTGTGGCGCGTGGCTTCGTACTCGGGCCCGGGATTGCCCAGGCCCACAAACAATTTGATCATGCGGGCGATTATCCGTGGCACCAAAAGAAACGGCCCACACTGGGTGGGCCGTTGTCGGGCAAGGCCGCCGCGGCGCGGCGGCACGGCAGGAAGAATTACTTCTTCTTGCCCTTGCCCTTGGCCTCGGCGACGGGCGCCACTGCGGCCGCTTCGACGATAACCAGTGGAGGCACCACGGACACCAGCGTCGGGTTGTTCTGGCTGCCGCGCGTGACAGCGTTCACGCCACGGGGGAGCTTCACGTCCTTGAGGTGCACTGCCATGCCCTTCTTCAGGCCGCTCAGGTCGACGGTGATGAACTCGGGCAGGTCCGAGGGCATGCACGTCACGTCGAGTTCGTTCACGACCGTGTTGATCGTGCAGTTTTCGGTCTTGACCGCGACGGACTCTTCCGCGCCAACGTAGTGCACGGGCACCTTCATGTGCAGCTTGGTCTTGGCGTCCACGCGCTGGAAGTCCACGTGCAGCACCAGCTGCTTGTAGGGGTGGTATTGCACGTCGCGCAGCAGGACCTTGCTGGTCTGGCCGGCCACTTCCATGTCGAGCACGCTGGAATGGAAGGCTTCCTTCTTCAGGGCGTGCCACAGGGCGTTGTGGTCCACTTCAATGGCTTGGGGTTCGGCCGAACCACCATAGACGATACCGGGCGTGCGGCCCGAATTGCGCAGACGGCGGCTCGCACCCGTACCTTGCTTGGCGCGCTCAAAAGCGACGAAGTTCATAAAAATTCTCCATGGGAAGTGCACCGCGACCAGTGTCACTTTCGGTTGTCAAAAGGGCCTCCGATGCTGGAGGCCGCACTTTTTTGTTCCGACCTAGAAAAGATTTTCCTGGTCTGAGAACAAACTCATCACCGAGTCCCCGCGGGCGATGCGCTGGATCGTTTCGGCGATCAGCGGCGCGACGGAGAGCTGGCGGATCTTGGCGCAGCCGCGTGCGGCGTCGCTCAAGGGGATGGTGTTGGTCACCACGACTTCGTCGAGCGAGCTGCCTTTGGCAATGCGCTCGATGGCCGGGCCCGAAAAGATCGGGTGGGTGCAGTACGCGTAGACCTTCTTGGCGCCGCGCTCCTTGAGCACCTCGGCCGCCTTCACGAGCGTGCCCGCGGTGTCGATCATGTCGTCCATGATCACGCAGTTGCGGCCGTCGATCTCGCCGATCACGTGCATCACTTCGGAGACGTTGGCCTTGGGCCGGCGCTTGTCGATGATGGCCAGGTCGCAGCCCAGCTGCTTGGCCAGCGCCCGGGCGCGCACCACACCGCCCACGTCGGGCGAGACCACGATCAGGTCTTCGTAGTTCTTCTGGCGCAGGTCGCCCAGCAGCACCGGCGAGGCGTAGATGTTGTCGACCGGAATGTCGAAGAAGCCCTGGATCTGGTCGGCATGGAGGTCCATGGTCAACACGCGGGCCACGCCCACGGCCTGCAGCATGTTGGCCACCACCTTGGCGGTGATGGGCACGCGCGTCGAGCGGGGGCGGCGGTCTTGCCGCGCATAGCCGAAATAGGGGATGACGGCGCTGATGCGTTCGGCCGAAGCGCGCTTGAGCGCATCGACCATGATCAGCAATTCCATCAGGTTTTCATTGGTCGGTGCGCAGGTGGACTGGACCACGAAAACGTCGCGGGCGCGAACGTTCTGGTTGATTTCCACGGTGACTTCGCCGTCGGAGAAGCGGCCGACATGGGCAGCCCCGAGCGAGATTCCAAGGTGCTGCGCGATTTCCGAGGCCATGCCAGGATTGGCATTGCCAGTGAAAACCATGAAGTCAGGGTGATTGGCTTGCATGAGCGTCTCAGCGATTTGAATTGAATGCCTGTACGCGACAAGAATTTGGCAGGGGAGAAAGGATTCGAACCTTTGCATGCTGGAATCAAAATCCAGTGCCTTAACCAGCTTGGCGACTCCCCTACACAGGTCAATTGCCGAATGGCAACCAACCTAAAACTTTATCCTATGCCCACCCTGCCAGAGGGTGAGACATCAGGTTTTCACATGCTTTGACTTGCCATCCGCGCGGTGCGTCTGGCAGGTCCATCGCCTGTGGAATTCGCGCAAACACCGCACTTCCCGAGCCTGTCATTCTGGCATTCAACCCCTGGGTCGCAAGCCACTGTAGGGCTTGGGTGACTTCGGGGCAGAGTGCCTGAGCAACGCTCTGTAAGTCGTTACGACCAAAGTCGTAGTGTGCTGCAGCAAAGCCTGAGATTGTAGCACTGTCTGAATCGCGTTTGAGGAAGGGAGATGAAAAAATTTCTTTCGTATCCAATCCTGCTTCGGGTTTGACGACCACAAAGCGCGCTTTCGGAAGGCGGTGCGCGTTCTCAAGCGGCGCTATTGTCTCACCAATTCCTTCGACCCAGGCGTTTCCGCCGCATAAAAAAAAGGGCACGTCCGCACCCAGCCCCAGGCCGATCTGCCGCAGCGCGGGCAAGTCGAGGTGCAGGTCCCACAGCCGGTTGAGTGCCAGCAGCGCAGATGCGGCGTCCGACGAGCCGCCGCCCATGCCGGCCTGCGCTGGAATGCGCTTGTGCACGCTGATGTGCGCGCCGTGTTGGCAGCCTGTTGCAGCTTGCAGCGCGCGTGCCGCGCGCAGCGTCAGGTCGTCCGCGGGCAGGGGCACGGAAATATCTTCCCGGCTCAGCCGCGCATGCGCGCGGCGCTCGAAATGCAGGGTGTCGCACCAGTCGATCAGCATGAAAACCGACTGCAGTAGGTGGTAGCCGTCCGGGCGGCGGCCCGTGACGTGCAGGAAAAGATTCAGCTTGGCGGGCGCCGGAACATCGTAAATCGCTTGCATGGCCGGAATTCAGCGCTCAAAGGTGACGCGCAGGGTGGCGCGTGGAGGGGGTTCATGGCGTACTGCCAGCAGCCGCCCCTGTTCGATTGTGCTCAAGTCGGCTTGCCATCCGGGGGCCGTGGCTTGCATCCCTCCGAGCCAGCTGAACAGCGCACGCACGGGGATGACCGTGCCGGTGGCCTGCAGCAACAGTTCGTCCAATGACGCCGATTCGCGGGGCGGCCCGTTCGACTGCAGGCGTGCATGCCCTGGAGTCCACTCGAGTTGGGCCAGCACGCTGCCCAAGGGGCTCAGCAGGGTCAGAGCGCCACGCGTGGCATCGCCTTCGAGTTCGAATGCCGCAGCAAACGATTGCGATGGCTGGTTATCCATGGCAAGGGCCAGCCGGCCACTCCAGTGGCTTCGCTGCGCCAAGGTGCCACCCGGTGCGGTTGGGAGCTGTGCGCAGCCGGCCATCAGGCACAGCACCACCGCAGCCCAGAAAATCCGGTGGAGGGCCGGACGGCAGAAGCTGGCAAGATGCGAAAAAGGACAGAACAAAGCGTGCATCACAGCCCAGCGCCCAGGCGCTTGAGGGTTTCACGCAGTGTGTCGTTGTCGGCGTTGAGCTGCTGGCCCTGTTTCCAGATCGACCGTGCCTGCTCTTTGTCGCCCAGGCTCCACAAGACTTCGCCAAGATGGGCGGCAATTTCTGCATCGGGGCGACTCTTGAAAGCCAGGTTCAGCAACCGGGCGGCCTCGGTGCGGTTTCCAAGGCGGAATTCCACCCAGCCCAGGCTGTCCGTAATGAAAGGGTCCTGGGGTGCAAATTCCAACGCTTTCTGGATCAGCTCCTTGGCTTCTTCGAGCCGGATGCCGCGCTCGGCCAACGAGTAACCCAGCGCGTTGTAGGCGTGGTGGTAATCGGGCTGGCGGGCCATTAGCTGGCGCAGCAGGCGCTCCATGGCTTCTGGTTGGCCGGCTTTGTCCGCCAGCATGGCATGGTCGTAGAGCAGTTCGTTGTCGTCAGGAAACTGTGCAACCGCTTTGCCTTGCAAGGCATAGGCTTCGCGGTATTGGCCGGCGTCTCGCAGCAACTGCACTTCGGCCAGCAGTTTCATGCGTTCGTCGTCAGGCCCGGCAACGGGCAGGGTTTGAAGGAGCGCCCGGGCCTGGGCCAGTTTGCCTTGGCGTCCCAGCAGAAAAGCGCGCTGACTCTGCGCGCTGAACATGTCCTGTGGACTGTCGATGCGGTTGAGCCAGGCGTCTGCCGCTTCGTAGTCACCGCGCCGCTCAGCAATCTGCGCACGCAGCAAATAGGCCTGAGACAAACCGGCGCGGCGCGCATCACCCTGCGGAGCGGCCTGGACCAGGGTTTCAAATTGTTCTAGGGACTTTTGCGCCTGCGGTAACTGCTTGAGCTGGAACTGCAACGCAGCCTGCATGAGCCAGGCTTCGGCAAAGTCTGGCTTCTCGCTTGTCGCTGCCTGCAATTGCTGGAGAGAGTCTTCGTTGCGTTGCAGGTTGACCAGTACGCGTGCGTAAGCCGCACGCAGAGCGGGCGAAGGCTTGCCGGCAAAGTAGCGCGCCGCGACGGCATCGGCTTGCGCAGTGCGTGCGTCCAAAAGCTCCAGTGCCAGGAGCGCCGGGCCGTCGCTGATGGGGTCAAGCTGCTGCGCGCGTTGCGCCGCATCGAGTGCGCCCGCTTTGTCGTTCGCCAGCAAGCGCATGCGTCCCACAGCGGTCCAGGCTGCAGCCCCCGTGGTGGAGCTGGCCAGATCTTCCGCGAGCGCCTGTTCCACCACGGAAGCAGCGAGTGTCTTGTCGCTGACACGGCGGTATATTTGTGGCAGTGCCTGAAAGCTGGCAGCCTTGGCTTGCACCGCGGTTTGCGCCAGTTCCTGCTTCAGAGGGCCGGCACTGTCGGCAACACGGTTGAGGGCAACCAGAATCTGCAGCACATACCGGTTGGCATCGCGCGATTGCGGCCGAGCCTCCTTCCAGGCATTGGCAGCCTGCAATGCGGCATCGCCAGAACGCGCTTGCAAGGCAATATCGGCCGCCCGCCTGTAGAGTTTTTCGTCGTTGCTGCGGCGGGCTGCTTCCAGCATGAGGGCGTAGCCAGATCCAGGGTCGCCAGACTGGATTGTCATCTCGCCCAGCAGCACTTCGTAGAAAAGTTCGGCATCGAGGGCTGCGTTGGACTCTGTTTCAGCGGTTTTGGCGGCCGTGGCGCCGCGCTGGGCGTTGCCTTTGGCGGCAACGGGTTGCGCCACCACTGCCACTGTCCCGGTCAACAGAGCGGCGGCCAAGGCGGCCATCAGAAGGCGATGTGTGTGGACCATCAAGCCATAATAATCCATGCATATGCCCCTTGTTTTGAAGTGATTGTTGATGCCTGAACTGCCAGAAGTGGAAGTGACACGCCGCAGTTTTGCCGCCGCCATCGCGGGGGGGCGAATCCTCTCGGTCGAGACGGGAAAGCCGCTGCGCTGGCCCCTGGGAATTGACGCCCAGCGGTTGCAGGGACGTCGGGTGATGGGCGTGCGCAGGCGAGGCAAGTATTTGCTTCTGGACCTTGACGAAGGCATGCTGTTGCTCCATCTGGGCATGTCTGGCAGTCTCGGATTCGCCCAGACCTTGCCCGCGCGGGGCGTGCATGACCACTTTGAACTGTTCACCACGCATGGCGTGCTTCGATTGCACGACCCACGCAGGTTTGGCGCAGTGGTGTATGCCGGAAGCGAGCAGGATGCGGTGGCCATCAAACTGCTGAGTGGGCTGGGCATGGAGCCACTCTCGGATGGATTTTCGCTGGAACGTTTCAAGGCGGGTTTGAAAGCCGCTCGCGCTCCTGTCAAGCAGGTTTTGCTGGCAGGAAAGCTGGTAGTGGGCGTGGGTAATATCTATGCTTCCGAAGTGCTGTTCATGGCGGGAATTCGCCCGACGACCTCGGCAATGCACATTGGCCCGAAGAGAGCGCAAAGGTTGTACGACGCCATTCGGCAAGTCCTGCACGCCGCGGTGGACGCAGGGGGCAGTACCTTGCGAGATTTTTCCAGCGCCGATGGTCAGACGGGACATTTCCAGTTGCAGGCGCGTGTCTATGCCCGTGAAGGAATGCCCTGTCATACTTGCACGACGCCCGTGCGCATGCTGCGCCAGGGACAGCGCAGCAGTTTCTATTGTCCGAAATGCCAGCGCGCATGAAAGGCCACCGCGTTGCGCCAGCCGCGGACGCATGGCGCCGAGACCACGGTGGTGTATTTTTAGGCCGTCGGTCCCTGGACCAGACACTGAATTCCGGGAGCAGCGTGGGATCCTCATTCAACGAACAGTTCGAGCAGCATGGATCTTGGCGGCGCGAATTTGCCCAGCAATTGACGCGGCTGGCCGAATGGATGACGTCGCACGACCTCATGGAGTCCGCGATGCGTGAGCGTTTGCAACGGCTGCAAGACCAGGTGCGAACCGACAAGATCACGGTGGCTTTTGTCGCCGAGGTCTCGCGTGGCAAGTCAGAACTGATCAACGCCCTTTTTTTTGCGGATTTTGGCCGCCGCATCATGCCAGCCAGTGCCGGCAGAACCACCATGTGCCCGACCGAGCTGGGCTATGACTCTGCGCTGGCGCCAAGTTTGCGTTTGCTGCCGATTGATACCCGTTTGCAGGAGCAAGGCCTGACGGAGTGGCGAATGCGATCCGAGCAATGGGTCGATTTTCCGCTGGACATCCACGATGCCGATCAACTTGCACAGGCGATGGCGAAAGTGGCCCAGGTGCGCCACGTCAGTGTGGATGAGGCACGGGCTCTGGGGTTCTGGCACGACGAGTTGCCCGGCGAAAATCCTGTAGTGGACGCCCAGGGATATGTTGAAGTGCCGATGTGGCGGCATGCTCTCATCAACATGCCGCACCCCCTGCTCAAACAAGGCCTGGTGATTCTGGACACACCTGGGCTCAATGCCGTGGGCGCGGAGCCCGAGCTCACAGTCAACCTCATACCGCAGGCACAGGCGGTGGTTTTTATTCTGGGAGCGGACACCGGGGTCACGCGTTCGGATCTGTCCATCTGGCGGGAACATCTGACTTCTGCGCATGGCGGCAAAGAATCGCGCCTGGTGGTGCTCAACAAAATTGACACCCTCTGGGACACGCTCAGTTCGTCTGAGCAGGTGCAGTCGCAACTGGAGCGCCAGTGCGCCACATCTGCGCAATTGCTGGGTGTGCATCCAGAACAGGTTGTGTCGGTCTCTGCGCAAAAAGGTCTGGTGGCCAAGATCTCTGGCGATAGCGCTTTGTTGGCTGCGAGTGGTTTGCCGGTCCTGGAAGCTGCGTTGGCCGACGGCATTGTGGGTGGGCGTCAAGCGATTTTGCGCGCCGCCATCGCCGATGGGGTGGCAGGTTTGCGCAATCAAGCTGCGCGTGCAGTCCATATCCGCAGGCGTGATCTGGATGACCAGATGCTGGAGTTGCGCAGCCTGCGTGGCAAGAACGCTTCGGTGATTGCGTCGATGCGCCAGCGCATTGAGCAGGAGCAACGCGAATTCGAGTTGAGTGCCACCAAGATCCATGCGGTTCGGGCCGTGCACCTGAAACTGCTGGGTGCCGTTTTTGACAACCTCGGCGCAAAAACCTTGAAGGTGCATATGCAAGAGCTGAATGCATCGTTGCAGCACAGTGGATTAAAGCTGGGTATTCGCACACATTACACACAGTTGTTTGAGCGTTTGCGTGGCACCCTCACTGCGGCAGAGGCAGCTGCGGCGGAAATTCAGGCCATGCTCGGCGGGACATTTCGGCAACTCAATGCGGAGTTTGGTTTTTCTCTGCAGGTGGCTGCTGCGCCGCAATTTGCACAGTTTGTCGCGGATCTGGCGCGCGTCGAACACAGCCATATGCAGTACCTGAGCATGGGCAATGCGCTCAAGATGGCTCGGCCCGAGTTTTCGGCGCGCTTGGGGCGCGCATTGGCGCTGCGCCTGCGAGCATTGTTGGAATCGGTCGCCAACGAATTGGAACTCTGGAGCAACTCGGCCACGGCCCCTCTGAATGTGCAGCTGCGTGAGCGCCAGCGCAGTTTCGTGCGACGCATCGAAGCTGTGGACCGCATACAGCATGCCGCCAGTGGCTTGGTGGAACGCATTACAGAGATTGAGGGCAATGAATTGGCATTGGTGCAGATCGAGCAGCGACTCGAAGAACTTACTGGCGAATTGATGCGCTTGTCTGCCGGGGACGGCGCTACCCCGGCGTTGGGATTGCAAGCGGTATGAGGGACATGCCACAGACGATAGCCGCGCTGACGGTGCGCTGGCAGGAAGACCACGGGCGCAACCATTTGCCGTGGCAGCAAACGCGCGATCCTTACCGGGTGTGGCTGTCGGAAGTCATGCTGCAGCAAACCCAGGTGAGCACGGTATTGGACTACTACGCCCGTTTTTTGGAACGGTTCCCGGATGTGCGTGCGCTTGCCATGGCTTCTGAAGATGAGGTGCTGTCGCTCTGGAGTGGATTGGGGTACTACAGCCGAGCCCGCAATTTGCATCGCTGTGCCCAGCAAGTGATGGCGCTGCATGGCGGCGTTTTTCCTGGCAGCGCGCAGTTGCTGCAAACGCTGCCTGGGATTGGGCGCTCTACGGCTGGAGCGATTGCCGCGTTTTGCTTTGCAGAACGTGTGCCAATCTTGGATGCGAATGTGCGCCGCGTGCTGACGCGCATTCTCGGTTTCGAGGCCGATCTGGCGGTGGCCGCCAACGAACGCGCCTTGTGGGGCCAAGCGGAAATCTTGCTGCCGCGCACCGATTTGCCTGTCACCATGCCGCGTTACACACAGGGCTTGATGGATTTGGGGGCCACGGTGTGCCTACCGCGCAGACCCTTGTGCACGCAGTGTCCACTTGCACAGCAATGCATTGCTTTTAGGCAGGGTGATCCCGCACGTTATCCAGTGAAGTCCCGCAAACTAGTGCGCAAGTCTGTGTCTTGGTGGTTGCTGTTGCTGCGTGATGGCGTGGGACGCGTGCATTTGCAGAGGCGCCCCCCGACCGGAATCTGGGCTGGACTGCATTGCTTGCCGGTGTACGAACAAAGTGCCGCTTTGATGGAGCATCCTGCGTTTGGTGCCGCAGTCTCCGTCTCTGAGTGGCCTGTGTTTGTGCATGTGCTGACCCACAGGGATTTGCATCTGCATACAGTGCAGGTGCATCCTGCAGCTTCAGACTGGCAGGGCAGTGAAGGCGCATGGTTCAACCCTGCGCAGTGGAAGGATCTGGGATTGCCAGCTCCTATTCGCAAGCTGCTGGAGCGCATCTGAGAGGAAGCGGTGATGGGTGTGTGTTTGCCGTGGTGTCAGCGCGCATCGAGCTCACGGTGGCGCTGCAAGGTCGTCCACTGTG
The DNA here is from genome assembly GCF_012931925.1 of Acidovorax sp. SRB_24. Taxonomy (NCBI): domain Bacteria; kingdom Pseudomonadati; phylum Pseudomonadota; class Betaproteobacteria; order Burkholderiales; family Comamonadaceae; genus Acidovorax; species Acidovorax sp. SRB_24. The sequence goes on along the minus strand of NZ_MWOM01000019.1, from coordinate 7,964 downwards.
CCTTGAAGGTTTCCGCCAGGCGCTCCACCAAATAAACAGACCGGTGCTGGCCCCCCGTGCAGCCAATGGCGACTGTGACATAGCTGCGGTGGTTTTTCGCCAAAAAGTCCAACCAGTGCCCAAGGAAGTTTTCTATGTGCAGGCGCATCTCTGCCACTGCAGGCTGCTGGCTTAGAAAGTCCGCCACCGGTTTGTCCAGGCCAGTCAGTTCTCTCAGCGCAGGCTCGTAATGTGGGTTGGGAAGCATGCGCACGTCAAAGACATAATCCGCATCCACAGGAATGCCACGTTTAAAAGCGAACGACTGAAATACCAACGTGAGCTGCTCGGGTGGCGTGGAAATAAGGTCCTTGACATAGCCCTGCAATTGGGAGGCGCGGATCGTGCTGGTGTCAATCACATGCGCCTGCTCCCGCAGGTCCGCGAGCAACTCCCGCTCTTCGTCAATCACCTGCATCAGGGCGCGGGGCGCGTTCTTGAGCTCATCATGGGATAGCGGGTGGCGGCGCCGTGTTTCTGAAAAACGCCGCACCAGAGTGTCCGTGGTGGCATCCAGAAACAGGGAATGAACTTTGACGCCCTGGCTGCGCAGGCGGGCCAACTCTTGTGGGACTTGTGGCAGTGAAGTGGCGCTGCGCACATCCATGGCGATGGCAACGCGGTTGCCATGGTGCTGCGGTTCCAGTGCTACAAAGGAGGAAAGCAGCTCGGGAGGCAGGTTGTCAACGCAGTAGTAGCCGGCATCTTCCAATGCACGCAAGGCGACGGATTTTCCCGACCCCGACATTCCGGTGATCAATACAATTTCCAGGGCCATCGTCTATTTCTCCACATGTCTCAGGTCACGGAGGCCAAGCATCTCACGTGCATGGGCCAAAGTGGTGGGAGAGATGCGCTCTCCGCCCAGCATGCGCGCCACTTCCGAGATACGCTGCTCTTGCGCAATGGGGGTGACTGTGCTCGATGGGCCAGCGATTCCTCGGCCCTTGGAGACCACCAAATGGTGGTCGGCGCAGGCTGCCACCTGAGGTAAATGCGTCACCGCCAAGACCTGGCGGTCCCGGCCCAGTTGGCGCATCAAGCGGCCCACGGTCTCGGCCACCGCTCCGCCCACCCCCGAGTCCACTTCGTCGAAAATCAAGGTGGAAGCCGTGCCCAAAGCACTGGTTGCGACGGCAATGGCCAGGGAAATGCGCGACAGCTCTCCACCAGAAGCCACTTTTGCAACGGGGCGTGGCGTCATTCCGGCATGCCCAGCCACCAGAAAGATGACATCGTCCAGGCCGTGGCTGGCAGACGCATCGGCTTTCGCAACCACCACTTCAAATTTGCCACCTCCCATACCAAGTTCCTGCATGGCTTTGCTGATAGCACGCGACAAACCCGGAGCGGCTTTCGTGCGCGCAAGTGACAATTGGCGGGCCGCATCGCTGTAGGCTTCGGACAGAACGTGCTCCGTGGCTTCTAGCCCTGCCAGATCGGTTGCGGCATCGAGTTGCTGCACTTCAACTTTCCAAGAGTGCAACAGGGCAGAGAGCTCTGCAGGCTGGCGTTTGTAGCGGCGCGCGAGGGTAAGCCATTGCGAGACGCGGGCATCGAGTTCCTCCAGGCGTTGGGGGTCCAGTTCGGTACGCCGCAGATACGACTGCAAGGAGCGCGCAGCTTCGGTGGCTTGGGCGATGCTTGATGCCAGGATGTCCGTGAGAGCGGTGAATTCTGGCTCCAGGTGCGCTTGCTCTGTGAGCAAATGGTGCGCGCGTGCCAAATGGGTGCTCGCGCTGGCGTCGTCCTCGGCCAAGGCGGAAAAAGCGCCTTGTGCCGCGTCCAGGAGGGCTTGAGCGTGCGCAAGACGTGTGTGTTGTGCATTCAGCGTCTCCCATTCGCCCTCTGCCGGCGCCAATTTTTCCACCTCCGAGATTTGCCACTGCAAGCGCTCGCGCTCGCGCTGCAGCATGCTCTGTGCGGAGCGTGCATGGGCCAGCTTTTTTTGTACGGCGCGCCACTGTCCCCACTGGGACGCTACCTCTTGGTCAGACACGCCTGCATACGCGTCGAGCAGCCCGCGCACCGCATCCGGTTTGGTGAGACTTTGCCAGGCGTGCTGCCCATGGATGTCAAGCAGCTGTTGGCCGACGATACGCAGCTGCGATGCAGTGGCCGGGCTGCCGTTGATCCATGCGCGGCTCTTGCCTTGTGCGTCGATACTGCGCCGCAGCAGCAGCGTGTCGTCGCACTCAAAGCCAGCTTCCTCCAGCCACGGGTAGAGTGCGGGAGGGCAGTCAAATTCTGTGCAGACGTCCGTCCTCTCGGCGCCTTCGCGCACGGCGCCCGCTTCGGCACGGGCGCCCAATGAGAGCTGCACTGCATCGATCAGAATGGACTTTCCTGCCCCGGTTTCTCCGGTCAGGGCCGTGAATCCTTCGTGAAGGTCGAGGTCCAGTGCTTGGACGATGACAAAATCACGCAGGGCAATGCGCCTAAGGGCCATGTTCAAGAGCCTCCTTCGTTCCAGCGCAGTTTTTTGCGCAAGGTGTCAAAGTAGCTCCAGCCCCTTGGGTGCAGAAAACGAACGCAATATTCTGACCGGGTTACGAGAATGCGGTCACCGTGCAAAAGTGACGCCAAGGATTGCATGTCGAAGTTCGCGCTGATGTCTCTTCCGCCCACAACCTCTATGGCAATTTCTGTTGCGTCCGCTAAAACGATGGGGCGGTTGGACAGCGTGTGTGGAGCAATCGGAACCAAGACCCATCCCGGAATCGATGGATGGAGCATCGGTCCGCCCGCCGACAAGGCGTATGCGGTAGAGCCGGTGGGAGAGGCGATGATGAGCCCATCTGCTCTCTGGTTGGAGACGAAGTGACCCCCGACCTCCACACGCAACTCGACCATGCCGGAGGTTGCACCACGGTTGACGACGACGTCATTCATGGCGAAGGCATCAAATACGCAGGTTCCTTCGCGGATCACGCGAGCATGCATCAGTGGTCGGTGGTCTTCCTCGTACTCACCTCGCAGCATGGGAGGGAGCGTGGTGCGGTAGTTGCCAAGCGGAATGTCGGTGATGAAGCCCAGACGCCCCTGGTTGATTCCAATGAGAGGGGTGCCATGCCGCGCTAACTTGCGCCCAATGCTGAGCATGGTGCCATCACCTCCTACCACCAGTCCAACATCGCATTGCTCTCCGATAGCATCAGCGTCAAGAGCGTCATACTGCGGCAACCGTGCAGCAGCGGCGGTATCCGCTTCCAATGTGACTTTGCACCCCTGAGATACAAGGAATAAGGCAATGTTCTCAAGAACTTGCCGAGAGCTCTCGGCCGCAGCGCCAGTCACAGGAGTTTGGTATTTGCCTATCAATGCAACGTGGCGGAAATGGGGCTTCATATGGAAATTACATCATTAAAATCATTACATGCTCGATGATCGTGCCAAGCTGTTGCTCAAAGCGCTGATAGAGCGTTATATCGAGGATGGGCTACCCGTCGGATCGCGCACACTATCGCGCGCATCGGGTCTGGAGCTGTCGCCGGCAACTATCCGAAATGTCATGGCAGATCTGGAAGAGCTCGGGTTGATCACCAGTCCGCATACCTCTGCAGGGCGCATACCTACTGCCAAAGGCTATCGGTTGTTCGTGGACACCATGATGACTGTGCACCGTGAGCGGTTTGTGACGTCTTCACTGCTGCCAGAGCAGCCACAGAAGGTGATTGCCAACGCGGCCCATCTGCTGTCCAGCCTTTCGCAGTTCGTGGGTGTCGTCATGGCACCCCGCCGTACATCGGTTTTCCGCCACATTGAGTTCCTGCGCTTGTCCGAACGGCGCTTCCTGGTCATCATCGTCTCTCCGGATGGGGATGTTCAGAACCGGGTGATCTTTTCGGAAACGGATTTCACACAAAGTCAGTTGATCGAGACGGCAAATTTTCTCAATACGCACTATGCGGGCATGGAGATGGAGCAGGTGCGCGAGAGGCTCAAAAGCGAGGTGGAAATGTTGCGCAGCGAGATTGCGGCTCTCATGCAGGCCGCAGTCAACATCAGTTCCGAGGCCCTCACCCAGGCGCAAGACGAGGTCGTGATTTCAGGAGAGCGAAACCTGCTGGCCGTCAGTGACTTCTCTAAAGATATGGGCAATCTGCGGCGTGCTTTTGATCTGTTTGAACAGAAGACACAGATCTTGCGCTTGCTAGATGTGTCCAACCAAGCCGAGGGGATGCGCATATTCATTGGCGGTGAAAGTCAGGTTGTACCCTTCGAGGAGCTTTCGGTGGTCAGTGCTCCCTACGAGGTCAACGGCCAGGTAGTGGGCACATTGGGGGTGATCGGACCTATGCGAATGCCGTACGACAGAATGATTCAGATCGTAGATATCACTTCCAAACTGGTGTCGAACGCGCTCAGTCACCATAAGTAAGCCCCTACAATACTGGGCCTGCCGGCTTTGTCGCTGGGCGAGAGAGTATGGGGCGTTAGCTCAGTTGGTTAGAGCAGAGGACTCATAATCCTTTGGTCGTTGGTTCAAGTCCAACACGCCCTACCAATCTACATAAGGAAAGCCTGCTATCAATGCGATAGTGGGCTTTTTTCTTTTTCGTCCGATGTAAGGGCGGATGTAAGACGATTTCCGCAATCCCAGCTACCATCAGACAACAAAAAAGCCCCTTCAAGGGGCTCTATCATCCTGCGCTATTCAGCGCTTCCATCCTCACGTTCTCAGACGGACTTGCACTTGTTTTTAACTTGCGCCGTGTCAATTGCTTCAACTTCGCCTTTAAGTCGGGCAACGTCACCTTCATGGTCACCGGAAAGCTTGCTAAAGGGAATACCGAGGAGAAACACCCCTGCCGCGTCTGTGTTAGCTTTGCTGTCCTGCATTTTTGAGAACTTGTCCAAATCCGCGCGAGTGTCAATCATTTTTGTCGCCAGTGCGGGGCACTCAAGGTGTACAAATTTCTCGTGCGAAACATGGGAAGCCCGAATAGATTCGGGGCGGTTTGCGCAAGCGGTAAGAGCGCCAACAGCAAACAGGGTCAGAATAAGTTTGGTCAATTCACACTCCGTGGGTTTCAGGCAGTACATCACTACCTACATCTGCAAACACAAAATGTAACTTATGTATGTAGATGCTGAATTGAATTAGGTCAGTCGGCGCTTGCATGTAGTTTTTTGGTCAGTTGCAAGGTGAGAACGGCGCTTGTGAAAGTAGGGCAGCAGAGCCACGGCGCAGGCAATGCGCAGACGCATCGGCAGGCCGGGATGATTCATTGCATTCAGCAGCCATTGCAGCGGGGCGCTGGTCTCAGGAAGGCCATCAGCTAGCAGTGGCTTGTTACGACTGCCTGCGGGTCTGCCTGCCCCCTTCCTGCGGCCACCCCAGCCGTTTGCCGTCTTGATTGATTTCGTCATAGGGGATTTTTTCTGCGCGTGGAATACAGCGGGGTTTCCGGCGTCTCGGTTGCTACGCTTTTGATAGCCCCCTCCCTCTCTTAGCCTTGCACATTTTTTCTGGATGGTTAGCGTCGTTCGGCTGTACTGCCGGTTTACATCCAGCGCAGCACAGGCTTTGAACTGCCCCCCACCCTTGGCACACGCCCATAAAAATGTTCTCGATTCGCGGGCGTGTGCAAACCTAGTACCTGCCGGTTTCCATCGGCCAAGGCGCAAACATTGAACCCACCCCTGCCTCGCGCGCGCACAAGGGGCGTTTTGTGCGTTAGCGTTTCAGCGAATCGAACATGTCGGTTTCCCTTCTGCGTGTGCTGAACTTCTGAGCCGCCCCACCTTCAACTTGTCTAAAGCAGCTTGGCCTGGGCTGCGGGTGCATTGGTGCACTCTGCGGCGATGGAATCCGATTCCACAGCAGGCTCAGCCTGTTCGCTGTCGAAGTCTGCGCACCACTCGCCTGCAAGGTCGTGCAGTGCGTGAAGCTGGGTCATCTCATAGGACAGGTCGGCGTGTCGGTGGTCGCTGTGCAGCGCCATCCAATCAACAAGGGACTCGATACGGTCACACAGGCCCATCATGCGGCGCTGCAATGTGGCGATGGTCTTTGCCGCTTGCGAGTCGTTGGCGATGATTCCGAACTGTTCGCAGACTGCGCGAAGCTGCCACGGGTGAACCAGCACGCAATGCGGCTCATCAATGCCGTCTTGCTGGGTGAGCATGATGGCCGGGCCGTGTTGGTCGTTCACTTCTTCGGCGGTCATGTGGTGGTGAGTGAATTTGTTTTGCATGGTCACTGGGTTTTGGGGTGGTGGTCGCTTTAGGAGTGCATCGGTGCGCTCAGTCCCACGCGTTCAGGTCGTGGGCGTATTCGTCGCGCTCTCGGGTCAGACCATCGACTCCGACACGCACGGTGGGCGCAGGAGCTGGCTTGGTCGGCTTGCTGGCGTGGCGGGCAAATGCCCTTTGCTGTGCTGCGCGTGCCATGCCCAATCGGTCAAGGCGGGACGCTTTCCACTGCGAACTGCAACCCACTACTGCCCAGAGTTCAGCCAGTGAATGGATGGCGTGCGGGTGCTCTTTTGAGGGTGTGGAACGGGCGAACCCTACACAGGATAGGGTTCGAGGGCCTGTCCGAATTTCCGTGTGTGAGGCTCATTGAACCTTCACCAGTTTCGTGACGCTGGTTGAAGATATTACGTGCTCGATTTGGTGAACCGGTCTTCGTAGAGGATCGCGAATTGGTTCATCGCTGATTTCCAGTTGTTGGCCGCCCGTCCCCAGTCCTCGGTGATGTTGCGCAGTGCCAGCCAGATCAGCTTGGTGGCCGCGTCGTCGCTGGGGAAGTGTCCTCTGGTCTTGATGATCTTGCGCAGCCGCGCATTCACACTCTCAATCGCGTTGGTCGTGTAGATCACGCGCCGCACCTCGGGCGGGAAGGCGAAGAACGGGATGACCTTGTCCCAGGCCCTGCGCCAGGCGTTGACGACGGTCGGGAATTTCTGGCCCCATGGCCCCTGGGCAAACGCATCCAGTTCAGCCTCGGCCGCCTCGGCGCTCACGGCCGTGTAGATCGGCTTGATGGCTGCGGCCAGGCCCTTGCGGTCCTTCCATGACGCAAAATCCAGGCTGCCCCGGATCAGGTGCACGATGCAGGTCTGCAGCGTCGTGGCCGGGAACACCGCTTGCAGTGCCTCGGGCATGCCCTTGAGGCCATCGGTCACGGCGATCAGGATGTCATGGACTCCGCGGGTCTTCAGATCGTTGAACACCTTCATCCAGAACTTGGCACCTTCGGTGTTCTCGATCCAGATTCCCAGGATGTCACGGCTGCCATCGGGCAGTACGCCCAGAGCCAGGTACACGGCCTTGGAGCGCACGACAGCGTCCTCGCGGATCTTGACCCGCAGCGCGTCGAAGAACACCACCGGGTACATCGACTCCAACGGGCGGCTCTGCCAGGCCGTGACCTCGCTCATCACCGCGTCGGTGACACTGCTGATGAGGTCGGGCGAGACGTCTACCGAGTACATCTCGGCAAGAAAGCCCTGGATCTCGCGCACCGTCATGCCGCGTGCGTACATGGCGATGATTTTGTCGTCAAAGCCCGTAAAGCGGCGCTCATGCTTGCCGATGAGCAGCGGCTCGAAGGTGCCCTCGCGGTCGCGGGGAACGTCAATGCGCAAGGCGCCGACGTCGGTCAGCACGGTCTTGGCGCTCTTGCCGTTGCGGTGATTGGGGGCAGCCCCTTCGGGCTTGGCTTGGCCGGGCGCGTAGCCCAGGTGGTGACTCATCTCGGCGCCCAGCGCGCGTTCAAGAACCGACTTCTTGAACTGCTGGAAGATGCCCTCAAGCTCGGCTGGCGTTACCGGCCCTGGGATGAGCTGCTCCAGCAGCTCGGCTGAGAATTGCGGCTGCGCCGCCTTGTCCGTCGCTGCGGTGGTCTTCGTCTTGCGTGGCATTCATGCTCCTTGTTGACATGCTATGCCTCACACACAAAGTTTCTGACAGGCTCG
>NZ_MWOM01000084.1:0-15302 GCF_012931925.1 Acidovorax sp. SRB_24 | reverse complement strand
CGGGTGGGCGGCGGCCGCAAAGCGCGGGCCGGCGCGCCCCGGGACTCTACTGCGCGAGCAGCGCGGCGCTGATCTGCGCTGCGTCCAGCACCGCGAACGTGCGGTTGTGCTGCGCCGTCAGCGGCCCGCCGCCGGGCACCAGCTCCGTGCCCTCGTAGCCCAGGGCCTTGAACTTCCACAGGCCGGAGATCCACTTGAGGTGGCCGACCGGCGCGCCGCTGGCCAGAAAGACCGCCACCACGCCGTCGTTCACGCGCCGCAAGCTCAGCAGTTCAGCCATGGCATGGGCCCTCCAGATTTCAAGTCCAATCGTGCTCTGACGCTGATGCAGCAATCGCTGGCAGCTCTCTTTTTTGACATGTCAAACCGGGTCTTGGGCCGCTGCAGCAGCGTCCTCGAACGCCTGCACCGGCAGGCCCGGCACGTCCACCGGCTGCGCCAGCGCCAGCACGCGGCCGGCCAGCGGCGTGCGTGCCAGTTCATCCTCCGGGCGGCCCTGGCGCGCCGTGGTGACGAACAGCGTGCGCCCCTCGGGCCCGCCCAGGCAGACCATGGTCGGGCAGGCCACGGGCGTGGCGATGCTCTGCAGCACCGCGCCCGCAGGCGAGAGCTGCAGCACGCGCGCGCCCTCGTACATCGCGCACCAGTAGTTGCCCTGCACATCGACGGCGGCGCCGTCGGGGCGTCCGCCGTACTGGCCTTCGCCCGGCTGCCAGCCCGCCGGCTTGGGCGCGAACTGGTGCAGCGTGCGCGCCGGTCCCAGCGCGTTGCGCTCGCCGTCCCAATCGCGCGCCTCGATGCGGTGCGTGGGCGTGTCGGCGCTGTAGAGCGTGCGCTGGTCGGGCGACCAGCCCAGGCCGTTGAGCGTGCCGGCGCCGCCCCACATGGGCCGCACCTGCGCCGGCCCGTGGCGCGCGTCGACGCAGTACATCGCCGCGTGCCCGCCACCGGGCCGCTCATCGCGCGTGCCGACCCAGAAGCGCCCGAACGGGTCGCACTTGCCGTCGTTGGCGCGCTCGTACGCCGGGTCGTAGGGCAGGCGCGCGATGCGGTGCAGCGCGCCGCCCCAGTGCGGCGCGCGGTAGATGCCGTCGCGCAGCGCGAGCACCCAGCCGCTGGCCTGGCCCGCGCTGCGCGCCGGCGCGATGCAGCCGGGCTCGGCCGGCAGCGGCCAGCGCTCGGTGGCGCCGCTCGCCGGGTCGGCGCGCAGCGCGGCGCGCCCGGCGATGTCGACCCAGTACAGGCGCTGCTCGCCGGCCTGCCAGAACGGCGACTCGCCCAGTTCGCAGACTTCACTGCCCACCACGTTCCATGCCATGTGCTTGCCCTCCTGCAGCCTTGCGCAGCCAACCATTATTCCCCGCACGGCCTGCCGCAGCGCTCTGCGGTCGGCCATCCAGGCCAAAGGCCCGCCGTGCAAGCAGGCCGGGCCTCGGGTGGGCGCCGGGTGCGGCGCCGCTGGCGTGCTCAGCGCGTGTAGGCGGTCTCGCCGTGCGAGGTGATGTCCAGGCCCTGGCGCTCTTCGTCTTCGGGCACGCGCAGGCCCAGCAGCAGGTCGGCCACCTTGTAGGCGACCACCGAGACCACGCCCGACCAGACGATGGTCAGCAGCACGCTCTGGACCTGGACCCAGACCTGCGCGCCCATCGCAAAGCTCTCGGGCGTGGGGCCGCCGGTACCGCCCAGGCCTTGCGCGGCAAACACGCCGGTCAGCAGCGCGCCGACGATGCCGCCCACGCCGTGCACGCCAAACACATCGAAGGCGTCGTCGGCCCCGAGCATCTTCTTGAGCCCGCCCACACCCCACAGGCAGACCAGGCCCGCGACCAGACCGATCACGAGCGAGCCCATCGGGCCGACAAAGCCGGCCGCCGGCGTTACCGCCACCAGGCCGGCGACCGCGCCCGAGGCTGCGCCCAGCATCGAGGCCTTGCCCTTGTGCAGCGCTTCGCCCGCCAGCCACGAGAGCGTGGCCGCCGCCGTGGCCAGCAGGGTGTTGATGAACGCCAGGCCGGCGGCGCCATTGGCCGCGCCCGCCGAGCCGGCGTTGAAGCCGAACCAGCCCACCCACAAGAGCGACGCGCCCACCATGGTCAGCGTCAGGCTGTGCGGTGTCAGCGCCTCCTTGCCGAAGCCGATGCGCTTGCCGACCAGGTAGGCGCCCACCAGGCCGGCGACACCGGCGTTGATGTGCACCACGGTGCCGCCGGCAAAGTCGAGCGCGCCGTGCTTGGCCAGCAGGCCGCCGCCCCAGACCATGTGCGCGATCGGGATGTAGCTGAAGCTGAACCACAGCACGGCAAACAGCAGCACGGCGGCAAACTTCATGCGCTCGGCAAACGAGCCGACGATCAGCGCCACGGTGATGGCGGCAAAGGTGGACTGGAAGGCGACGAACACGTACTCGGGAATGGTCGGCAGCGCGCCCGAGAGCGTGTCGGGCGCCATGCCCTTCAAGAACACCTTACTGAAGTCGCCGAAGAAGCGCCCCTCGCCGCCAAAGGCCAGGCTGTAGCCGTACAGCGCCCACAGCACGCTGACCAGCGCAAAGACCACGAACACCTGCACCAGCACCGACAGCATGTTCTTCGAGCGCGCGAGGCCCCCATAGAACAGCGCCAGGCCCGGAAGGGCCATCAGGATCACGAGCAGCGTGGAGGTCAGCATCCAGGCGGTGTCGCCCGAGTCGAGCTTGGGCGTGGGCGCGGGCGCGGCCGGCGCGGCCACGGCAGCCTCGGCGCCGGGCGCGGGCATGGCGGCAGCGGGCGTACCGGCAACGGGCGCCGCGCCGGCATCGGCGGGGGCCACGGCGGCAGCGGCGGCCGGTTCGGTCGGCGCCGCGGTCTGCGCCAGCGTGGCGGCAGCGCTGCACACCATCGTCAGGGCCAGGGCATAGGAGAGAAGTCGGGGTTTCATGGCAAGGCCTCGCATTCGGTGGAAGGGTGGGGAGGTGCTCAGACGGCAGCGCTGCCGGTCTCGCCGGTGCGGATGCGCACCACCTGCTCCAGATTGGTCACGAAGATCTTGCCGTCGCCGATCTTGCCGGTGCGCGCGGCGGTCTCGATGGCCTCGATGACGCGCTCGGCGAGTTCGTCGGGCACGGCGGCCTCGATCTTCACCTTGGGCAGAAAGTCGACCACGTATTCGGCGCCACGGTAGAGCTCGGTGTGGCCCTTTTGCCGGCCAAAGCCCTTGACCTCAGTCACCGTGATGCCTTGCACGCCGATGTCCGAGAGCGCCTCGCGCACCTCGTCGAGCTTGAAGGGCTTGATGATGGCAGTCACCATTTTCATTTGGAGATCCTCCGAAAAAGGGCGGCGCTGCCGCCCGGGTGGATGGGGTTACAACGTCTTGGTCAGCGAGACCACCAGCCGCGCCTTGTTGCCGTCGCCAAAGAACGCCTTGTGGTTGGCGCCCACCACCGCGGCGCCGAGCGCGAGGCCGCCGCCGAAGTCGTAGGCGCCGCCCACGCTGTAGTCCACGTAGTGCGGCACGCCCTGGCGGTGGATGTCGCCGGCGAAGTGCGTGTAGCCGACCGCGGCCTTGAGCGTGGTCTGGGGCGCGATCTCGTGGGCATAGGCGAGGTTCAGGTAACCGGTGTTGCGCCCTTTGAGGCCCGAGCCCGCCTGCGCGCCGGCCCAGTTGAAATAGTCCCTGGACACGGCGTGCGAGTACTTGGCCGTGAGCGGCCCGAAGCTCGCCGCGCCGTAGAGCTCGGTGGTGTTGCCATGGTGGTTGCCGGGGTAGACATAGGTCAGCGCGCCCAGGTCCAGGTCCATGCCGCCGGCCTTGAATTTGTAGCCGCCGTAGAGGTCGGCTTCGAGCGAGTTGCCGGACAGCCAGTCCACGCTGGAGTTCCAGTTGCCCACATACCAGCCCGTGTCGCCGAACGCGTAGTCGAAGCCGCCCTGCAGCGCCGGCTTGACGGCGCGCTGCCGCGACGTGTCCTGGTCCTGCCCGCGGAATTTGTAGTTGCTGGTCAGGCCCAAGTTGGCGGTGAGCTGGGCACTGGCGAACAGCGGCAGGGCGGCGGCAAGGGCAAGGCCGAAGGTCATGGCGGGGCTGCGGATCATGGTTTCTCCTGGTGGACGGGGTGGGGACGGCCTGTTTAAGCACGGACCGTGCCATGCCGTTTGCGCCCCCGCGCCGGCGTGTGCGCCCCGATGGCGCGCTGCACAGCAGGTACATTGGCGGGGCCTGCCGGCGCGGCGCGCACCCTGCTGGTGCACGGCGCGCTCCGGGCTCCCGCGCGACCGCCACAACGCACTGATCTGGGGAGAAACACGCTCATGAGTCTTGCTCTGGTGCAAAGCCGCGCCCTGCTGGGGCTGCAGGCCCCGCCCGTCACCGTCGAGGTGCATCTGGCCAACGGCCTGCCCAGCTTCACGCTGGTCGGCCTGGCCGATGTGGAGGTCAAGGAGGCGCGCGAGCGCGTGCGCTCGGCGCTGCAGAACGCGGGGCTGGAGTTTCCGCACAACAAGCGCATCACGGTCAACCTGGCGCCGGCCGACCTGCCCAAGGACTCGGGGCGCTTTGACCTGCCGATCGCGCTCGGCATCCTGGCCGCGAGCGGGCAGATCGACGGCGCGCGCCTGGCGGGCTACGAGTTCGCCGGTGAGTTGTCACTGTCGGGCGAGCTGCGCCCGGTGCGCGGTGCGCTGGCCACCAGCCTGGCGCTGCGCAACGGCCAGGTTGCGGCGCAGCTGGTGCTGCCCCCGGGCAGCGCCGAAGAAGCCGCCCTGGTGCCCGAGGCCCAGGTCTGGCGCGCGCGCCACCTGCTCGATGTGGTGCGCCAGTTCCTGCCGCCGGGCAGCGGCGCAGCCGATGGCCCGGCCGATGCGCCACCGGACGGCGGCTGGGCGCGCCTGTCGGCCCAGCCGCTGCAGGCCACGGGCAGCTATGCCGACCTGGCCGACGTCAAGGGCCAGGCCGGTGCCAAGCGCGCGCTGGAGATCGCCGCCGCCGGCAACCACAGCCTGCTGCTCGTGGGGCCGCCGGGCTCGGGCAAGTCCATGCTGGCGCAGCGCTTTGCCGGCGTGCTGCCCGCCATGACCGTCGACGAGGCGCTCGAGAGCGCGGCCGTGGCGAGCCTCACGGGCCGCTTTGCGCTGTCGCACTGGGCGCTGCGCCCGACCTGCAGCCCGCACCACACGGCCAGCGCAGTGGCGCTGGTGGGTGGCGGCTCGCCGCCGCGCCCGGGCGAGATCTCGCTCGCTGGTTACGAACAATAAAGTGCTGACCCGAGCCAATAAGTGCTGTTCTGATCGCTGTGTGTCAAACAGTCCTGTGCTGGATGGTCCAAAAACAGGTCCGCAAGACGACAAATAGTTCTGTTCTCCGACTCAGCCGCAGAAAGAGGTCCTCTTTTGCGCCAAGGACCGCCATCTTGTCCCTGAGCGCACCTCGGGTGCTCAAAAACTCGCTCTACCTGTCAAAGTGCCCCAAATGCCTGTTTTTCTAACAATAAGTTCTGCCCTCAAAACCTGACTACCAATAAAGTCCTGTCCTGACAAAGAAAGGCAACGGAGACGGCCAAATTCCAAGTCACGATGCGCCGCTCTCCTTGGTTTCAATCAACTCGCTGCGGCGACAACCGATTACTCGTGGACAGCCATTTGTATAGAAACCAAGGGTTTCCATGACGGCGATACCCTCACCTGTGTCAGCTCTCTAACGGACCGGGGCATCTTCAAAATCCGTCTTGCAGGCATTGATGCCTCTGAGGGTGGCTCAACTAGGTAATGGTGTCACTTCACGTGTCAGCACGTGTGAAGCGACGGCGCTAACATCACAGCGCATGGTGCATGGCTAATGACTTCCTGCTCCACCGAGCCGACAAAGCGCTGCGCAAGAGTCGAACGTTGATGATGTCCAAGTACGACGATGTCCGCGCCAATCTCCTGTGCCTGCAGAACGATTTGTTCCGCCGGTACCCCCTCAGCCAGATGAAACTCAACAGGCACAGCGGCTCGCAAGGCGGTCGGCTCCAAGTCCCGCAGCATCTGCCATGTGTAACGGCGCTCGGCCTCGAGCTCCACGTCCGGACGCTTTTGCCGCAGGTCAATAACTGCGAGCGCGTGAAGATTAGAGGGTGTGCAGCAATTTGTGTAAACGGCCAATCCACCGCAAGCTAGAGCCTGCTTATCCGTAAGCACAATGGCATCCAAGAAGCACGAAGTACCCCAAGAACTGCTGGCCAGCCTGTTGGCCGACTACAAGAAGCCTGAAGACCTCATTGGCGAGAACGGCCTGCTCAAGCAACTGACCAAGCTGCTCGTCGAGAAGGCACTCGACGCGGAGCTGACAGAACACCTTGGTCACGAACGCCATAAAGCCGTCGCCAACGCCAGCGGCAACACCCGCCACGGCAAGAGCAGGAAGACCCTCAAGGGCGATTTCGGCGACCTGCCTATCGAAGTGCCACGCGACCGCCATGGCAGCTTCGAGCCCCAGCTCATCCCCAAGCACCAAACCCGCTGGGCGGGCTTCGACGACAAAATCATCTCGCTGTACGCCCGCGGCATGACGGTGCGCGAGATTCAAAGCCACCTGCAGGAGATGTACGGCGCCGAAGTCTCGCCCAGCCTGATTTCATCAATACCTATGCTACACGGAAATGTACAGGAATAGATGGTCTATGATTTCGAACGCGGGTCTGAACCTTGACGGCATCAATAGTTTTTGAGAGCAGAAAATGGCATCTACAGCTTTGGCAGATTGGGAGAAAGTAGACGCTGCGAAGCCCGCCGTTGAAGTGGTTTCATCCCAGGCAACTTACAACAGCACCTCTCTTTTTTTTGATGTTTGGCGCCTCTATATGCACGCCCCCTTGTGGGTTCAAGTGACCATTTTGGTGTTCATTTTGGCGCTACTGGGTGTCATTTTGTCTGATATGGTTGAGAGAAAAAGGAACAAAACCCGGCTGATGCAAGCTTACGAAAACTGGCTAACCTGGCCAACAATGGAAGAGTACATAAAGCGGTATCCCGAAACTCGAACTAAGCGTGGCGTGGTCTGCAAAAACTGCAGTTCGGGCTACATTCGCAACACCAGCTTTGGTGGGCTGGCTCTTCAGCGCGTAGTTGCATGCAAATCATGCAACGAGACCATGTATCGGTTGCCGGTTTGACGCTGATATGGATGATGAAGTCACCCACCGCTAGCAACGTAAGCGACTTGTTTGTTGCTTTCACCGATTAAATCCCCAGAACTTACTGCGTGTGTAGCGTGATTGGCACGTTTTGCGAATGACAGGTTCTTTTTTGCCTCAACGACCGCAATGAGCCCGCTGCTGTCGTTCAGCTTCTACGTGCAGACGTCGGCTTTGCAGCGTTTGCAGTCGATTGAGGCTCAAGCTTATGCGGCTGCAATGGGGCCAGAAGCTGCCGCTGGCCATTACTCAAATATCCCGCTGGTTGACCCTCTTCAGACAACCCATGCCCTTATGATGAAAATCGTAGGGCATATGTAGAAGCAGGAAGTGCCCAACGCTTTCGGCCGCCATGAACGCTCGGCCGGCCTGCAGACACAAATATTTAGGGAGTGCCGTGGTCTGGCTCAAAAAAATGATTGAGGTTCTGGTGGCCTACTACACCAGAACTAGACGCCCTGTCTACTTGGTGATGGGCATGTGCGTGAGCCTGCTGGCAATGGTCCTTGGCTTCAGCTTCGACGCGAGTTGGCGGTGGCAAACTGAAGCTGGCGTCGAAGAGCTAAAAGTCGGGACATCAGGTGGCGCGGGAGTAGTTGGCGACGTTGTTGGGTGGGCTGCGGTCGTGATTTTTGTCATCTGCGCAGGCATTATCATTTTTGAATTGGTGCGGGACTTCCGCGCGGCAAATCGCAAGCGTGTCATATGCGTGGAATTGCGCGGCTTGGTCGACACCACCGCCACCCCTCTTAAAAACGCCATTCCTCCCAAGTACATCGGCCGCCGTGAAGATTGCTTGGTCAATGTCCGCGACTATCTGACCGGCACGCCACCGAACGTACAGGCAGCTATTTCGACCCTGAGCCTCATTCCTGAGCAAGTTCGCCTTCGCTGCGGCGACACCATTCAGGCGGATGTGACGGTTGTCGCAGGAGGCATCTTGCAGGTACCGCTCCTGTTTTACGCAGGCATGCTTCTCAACGACGGAGGAAGCAAAGAGTTCTTTGATTGGGAGCGCACTCGGCACGCGTGGCATGAGCTAGCGGGCATCGACGATGACGACCGGTTCGAAGCGTTGAACACGGACGTGCTGGTTGAAGGTACCGAAGAGGTAGTGCTGGCTGTTTCAGTGTCTTACCGCATCCGAGAAGCGCATCTCAAGAACACTTTCGACACAACTCCAGTCGTTCGGCTTCAGCTACCCAACTCAGCCTTGAATGACCTCTGGTCTAAAGAAAAGCAGGTTGCCCTGCTGGACCAGTTCCTCAAGGCCATCAGCAAGCTTTCGGACCGGGGCATCAAGCGGATTCATCTTGTGCTTGCGGCACCAGCAAGCCTTTCGCTTCGCATCGGCTCGGCCTACGACCGGAACATGCCAGAGGTGCTTGTTTATCAGTTCGAACCACAGCAACCTCTTTGCTATCCGTGGAGCGTTGCAATGCCTCGTGCTGAGGGAGCGCAGGCTCAATTTGTCTCGACTCAACAACTCGTGCACCAACCCTGACTTAGGAAAAGCCATGACGACGAACCCGATTTCGCTTTCGAAGAATGTCATCGCAATGCTGGACGCTCGGAAAGACGAGCTCCAGTGGGAGAAATTCATCATCGGCATGCTGTCCAAACTGGAGCTGCCCGAGGAGAAGCGGGCGAAAGCCATCAAGAAGTACGAGGACCTTCAAAAGCACATTGCCAAGAAGCTTCATGTTGACGAGACAACCGTCCACATCGTTGTCCAAGGCTCGATGAAGACCCAAACCACCATCGCCAATTACGGGAACACGAAGTTTGACTTGGACATTGTGGTCAAGCTGTCGTCACCAAAGTACGCGAACCTTCGGGAATCGGAGCAGTTTTTCCAGGACTTCGGAGACTCGCTTAAAGGCGTTGACGGAGCCGGAGACCCTTCGGCGAAGAGCCGTTGCTGGCGACTCCAATACCCCAACGAAAGCTTCTACTTCGACGTCACGCCGGCCATCCCCACCAGCCACCAATTCACTGGTACTGAGCTCCGGGTGCGTGATCCTGAAACCATTTGGAATCCCTCCAACCCAGAGGATTTTGCGGACTGGTTCTGCGACATCGCCAACAAACGCTTCCGTTTCCAAGAAGGCGATGCTATCGCGAAGAGCATGGCCCTGGAAGACTTCAAAGCCGACCCCGTCCCAATTGAACCCATCCGCATTGACGACATCCTGCGCCGTACTGTCCAGTTGCTAAAGCTGCATCGCGATAACTACTACCGGGGCAAGCCAGATGAGCGCCGCGCATCCATGCCCATCTCTGTGATTCTGGTCACCTTGGCCGCAACCGCGTACGACGAGATGGTGACCAAAGAGAAACAGACGTTCACCAGCGCCATTGAAGTCGCTCTGGAGGTGGCGGACCGATTGCCCAACTACATTCAGTACGTAACCGGTATGTACTCTGTGATGAACCCGGCCTTGCCAACCAAAAATGGCGAAAACTTCGCGGAGCGTTGGAACAAGGACGACGGCGCCCGTAGGAACGAGTTTCATGGCTGGCACGCCCAGCTCAAGAAGGACCTTGAGGCCCTTTTCTCCGACGAGCACACCAAGAAGGGTGAACAGAACATTCAGAACGTCTTCGGGGACCATGGCGTGAAGGCTTGGCGCGCAGGCCTGCAGGCCACCGGTGCCCTTGGTGGCTTGCTCGGCGCGCTGCCTGCAGAACCCCGCTCTAACCCCACCCGCCCTATCCCAGCCGGCTCTAAGGACCAACTTGCCTGACCCTGCACCGCAGGCTGCAAGCCTATTTGAAAAAGCCAAGAACGCGGTTGCTGATTGGCTGGAGGGAGTTGGGACGGATTTTGCGGTTCGGGAGACATCTCCTGGGAGCCTGACGAAGCTCTACAGCTGGAGGCTGGCAGAATTTCGCGAAGGGCTGAAAGCCCGGCTTGTTCTGCCCCGTGATTTCCCCGCCACGCCTGCTCAGGTCTACATCAGCAAGGAGCTGTGCTTGTTGTTGCCTCACGTTGAGGAGGACGGGCGTGTCTGCCACAGCGTAAAGCCTAAACCAGGTGACTACGACAGCCCGGCGTACGCGGTCGGTGACGTACTGAAGGACTTCCAACGGTTCGTTGACGCCTGCAGGGATGCCGACTGGGTGGATACAGAGTTTCATTCGGAGCGAACTGCTTACTGGATACGGTTTTCTGACGCGATGCGTGTTCGGCATCAGCTGAACACTCCGAGGCAAATTCGCGTCGCCGTAGACGCATTCGACCGGTACATCAACGGTGACTTGGCCCTCTATCGGCGCCAACCTCCGAGCAAACGAGCCAATGTTGCACTTGCGACCGTAGGCAAGGTCGATGCGAACGTGTTGTCGCATCGTCATGGCTGGGCACGCGGGGCGTACCAGAAGGGCCACACGCTATTTGTTCGAATGCCGGATGAGGCGAGATGGACACCCAGTACATGGGCACGCTCTTTTGGCGAGCTTCAGACGCTGATAGAGGGCTGGACAGCGCAAGAGGTCGAGCTGTCCAAATGGCTGAAGGATAAGCAAGACGGCAAAGCGCACCCTTACCTTATCGTCCTGGTCCAAGGCCCTGCCACATTTGGCTACTACCTTCTGCCGCCACCTGTGCCCGGTTTGACTGAGCCAAATGTGGTGCCAGTTAAGGTTGAACGGGTCGATGCTGATTGGGGGCTGGCCCGCGACCATCAGCTTCCGGCCCTTCACAACCGCAGGACCAAACGGGTGCTGCTTCTGGGCTGCGGCTCGCTTGGCTCTCCCATCGCAGAGTTGCTTGCGCGTGCGGGCGTTGGCTATTTGAGCCTAGTCGACATGCAAACCTTTAAGCCTGAAAACACGTCCAGACATGTACTTGGGTACTCCTCTGCGGACAGCTTCAAGGCGGTGGAACTTGCGCTGCAGTTGCGCAAAGAAGTGCCAGGCTTAAAAGTAGATGGCCGCACAGCTATCGCTGCCAACTTCGTGGAAGCTACGGTCACCAAAGAACAGTTCGACCTTGTCATCGACTGCACTGGAGAGAGTGCTGTGCGCGTCCTACTGAGTCGATTGGCCGTGGGCCTGCTGTCCAACACGCCGGTAGCCATGGTTTGGGCGGAGCCGATGTGCGCCGCTGGCCATTTGGTCTGGATTAACGCTGGTGACTCCTGGCCGCAATCTGACCCAGCGGACGAAGCCGTCAACATCGCGACGTGGAACGCTGACACTGCAGTTCGACTTCCTGCTTGTGGTGTCAGTTTCCATCCCTACGGAGCTTCCGACATCTGGCAAATTGCCGCCTTCTGCTGCGAGCGACTGCTCAGTCACATCGATGGAACTCAGGCATCGTCTACGGTCTGGACATGGGCGAGAGGCACCAAGTTCTTCGAGGAACTCGGCGACCTGGCTGTTCCAGGTCCGTTGGTACCAGTGACCGATTACAAGCATGACAGCGGCACCTTCCAACGCGACTTCGCGTCTTTAACCCGAGCCGCGCGAGAAGGCCAAATTGCTTAATTTCAGGCTCATCCCCGGAGCAGGTTGCCTGAACTTTACCTCGAACGTCCTAGGCCTCTTTGAGGCAAATGTTCAAAGGGGTTGCGGCCGCAACGAAACAGTGGGCCAGCTCTATGCCAGGGACCTGACAACGACTGACATAGTCATCGAACATGCTACCGTCTTGCCACCCGTCTCGGCAAGCCGCACTGGCGTGCGTTTCAATACCTATCAGGCCTTTGCTGAGCGGGTGAGGCTTTTCGAGAACGGCTTGCACTGTGTCGGTCTTTGGCACACACATCCAGTGTCGACGCCTGAGCCTTCAATGAACGATGAACTCTTAGCAGCGAACTATGCGCGCGCTGCAGCTGAAGACTTGTCCGGGATTGTGTTTGTCATCTTGGGAACCAAGCCCTTCCCGCAAGGAATTGGGGTCTGGTTTCACGACCAAAAGTCGCTGAGACGGCTTACGGCCGAGGCCAGCCGATGAGGGCCTGATGGCCCAGTCAAGACCGGCTCTTGCGATTCTGCTGAAGCATGTTGCAGAACATAGCTCCTTGTTCTAGCGCATCGCTCAATGCCACATGTAAGTGAGGCAAGTCGTCGAACCACTCCTTGGGCATGTGCTTTTTGCTGCTGGCTGCGTAGTCAACGCGTAGCTCCGCCATGGCAAAAGAACGGACATCGAGCGCCGAGAAGCCAAACGGGCTGCTCCCGGTAAACCTGATGAGATACCAGTACACGAACAGAAAGTCGAAGCCCGCAGGATAGGCGACAAACACAGGCCTACCGCCTAGGCCTTTAATCCATTCAACATACCGAACCATCGCTGCACTTGGAGCCTCAAGATTGCTGCGGCATGCTGCCCATGCTTCCGGATGCTTCGCCCACCACTCCAGGGTGTCAGGGTCACCTTTAGCATCGGCTAGCGTTTCAAGATTGGCTTGGAACGTTCCGAGCAACTGCTTATCTCCGGTAAAAGCGGCAGAGCCAAAGCTGAGCAGCGAATTGGGACCTGGTATTGGCCCATCTGTCTCAACGTCGGTGCTTATGTAGATTTCCATGGATGAAGAAAGCCGTGCCAATTTGAAGGATAGGTTGGGTGCCTCCGGGGCAGCCTACCTTATCCAATAGACTGAAGTCCCGTTTATCCCATTTTCTGGTTCCGCAGTCAGTCGAAATGTTGATTTCCACGCAAACCTGACCCACCATTTCCATCGCGATCTGACCCACCCTTTTGCGTGAACTCGATGCTCACGTTGTGGATAAGTTCTTGGCTGTCTTCTCCTTCTTGGTGGTCTGTGGTGGTTGTTGTGCCGAGCTGTTCTTGAACCGGAAGCTATCGTTGCCGGTCTCCAGAATATGGCAGTGATGCGTGAGCCGGTCCAGCAGGGCCGTGGTCATCTTCGCGTCTCCGAACACACTGGCCCATTCGCTGAAGCTCAGGTTGGTGGTGATCACGACGCTGGTGCGCTCGTACAGTTTGGACAACAGATGGAACAGCAACGCGCCCCCTGAAGCACTGAACGGCAGGTAACCCAGTTCATCGAGGATCACCAAGTCAGCGTAGGCCAGGCGGTGGGCCAACTGTCCGCTCTTGCCGTTGGCCTTCTCCTCCTCCAATGCATTGACCAACTCCACGGTGGAGAAGAACCGCACCCTGCGACGATGGTGCTCAATGGCTTGCACCCCGAGGGCTGTGGCGATGTGGGTCTTGCCCGTACCCGGCCCACCCACCAGCACCACATTGTTAGCGTTCTCCAGGAACTCGCACCGATGCAACTGCCGCACCAGAGCTTCGTTCACCTCGCTGTGGCCGAAGTCAAAGCCAGCCAGGTCTCGGTACGCAGGGAACCTGGCCACCTTCAACTGGTAGGCCACCGAGCGCACTTCCCGCTCGGCGGTCTCAGCCTTGAGCAGCTGGGACAGGATCGGCTGGGCGGCCTCGAAGGCCGGAGCGCCTTGTTCGGCCAGTTCCGCAACAGCCTGGGCCATGCCATGCATCTTGAGCTCGCGCAGCATGATCACGATGGAAGCGATGGCAGGGTCATGACGCATAGCGCACCTCCCTCAATTGGTCGTAGCGAAGCACATTGGCCTGGGGTTCCACCGCCAGCTTGAGGGCCTGCGGCGATGTGACCGGTGCTGGAGCGGGCTTACCATCCAGCAGGCGGTGCAGCACGTTCAGGATGTGGGTCTTGCTGGCAGCTCCCGACTCCAGGGCCAGCTCCACTGCAGCGAGCACAGCCTGTTCGTCGTGGTGCAGCACCAGTGCCAGTACCTCCACCATCTCCCGGTCGCCGCCGGGTTGCTTGAGCAAGGTGGCCTGCAGTCGCTTGAAGGCCGCTGGCAGTTCCAGGAAGGGAGCTCCATTGCGCAAGGCGCCGGGCTTGCGCTGCAGCACTGCCAGGTAGTGGCGCCAGTCGTACACGGTCTGACCCGCACCATGGTGGTTACGCTCGATCAGGCGCTGGTGCTCGCACACGATCTGGCCTTCGGCGGCAATCACCAGGCGATCCGCGTAGACCCGCAGGCTCACCGGCCGATTGGCATACGGCGCCGGGACGCTGTAGCGATTGCGCTCGAAGTGGACCAGGCAGGTGGGCGAGACTCGCTTGGTGTGCTCCACAAAGCCATCGAAGGGCCGGGGCATCGGCATCAAGGCTGCCTTCTCTTGAGCCCAGACATCCGCGACGGTGCCCGGCAGCTTGCCGTGCTCGATCGCGTGCCACAGCGCCACGCAGCGCTCTTCAAGCCAGGCATTGAGATCGGGCAGGCTTGCGAATGGCGGCACCACCTGCCACAGGCGATGGCGGGCATCGCGCACGTTCTTCTCCACCTGGCCCTTCTCCCAGCCAGAAGCGGGGTTGCAGAACTCTGCCTCGAACAGGAAGTGGCTGACCATGGCCGCAAAGCGCGCATTAACGTCGCGCTCCTTGCCACGGCGCACCCGGTCTACGGCGGTGCGCATGTTGTCGTAGATGCCACGACGGGGCACGCCACCCAGGACTGCGAATGCATGGTTGTGGGCATCGAACAGCATCTCGTGCGTCTGCAGTGGGTAGGCGCGCAGGTAGAACGCTCGGCTGTGGCTGAGCTTGAAGTGGGCTACCTGCAGCTTGGTGCGCACGCCGGCGAGAAAAGCCCAGTCCTCGCTCCAGTCGAACTGGAAGGCCTCACCCGGGCCGAAGGCCAGGGGCACGAAGGTGCCGCGGCCAGTGGTCTGCTGGGCCAAAAGGCGCTGCTCGTGCCAGAGGCGGGCAAAGGCCGCAACGCGGTTGTAGGAGCCCGGATAGCCCAGGGCCTGCAGATCCACGTACATCTGCTTGACGGTGCGCCGCTGCTTGCGGGATCGGCCAGCTTCCGTCTTGAGCCAGCCGGCGAGCTTCAAGGCGAAGGGATCGAGCTTGGATGGACTGATCCGCTTGGCATAGTGCGGCTCGGCCTCGCCAGCGCGCAGGTACTTGCGGATGGTGTTGCGCGAGAGGCCCGTGCGGCGGGCGATCTCCCGGATGGACAGCTGCTCTCGCAGGGCCCAGCGCCTGATGACACTCAGTGTTGCCACGTCTATCACTCCTGGTCTCCTGCTGCTTAACAAAGCAGCAGGTTAGGGTTAGTACGTGGATCAGATTTAGATGGAAATCCTGGGGGTTAGTGGGTCACTTCTGCGTGGAAATCAACA